>JAKQWJ010000185.1 GCA_029562045.1 Spirochaetota bacterium
TTTTCGTGCATATCCACATCGCAGCGGCCATCAGCGGCGGTCAGATGTTCGGTGGAGGCTTCAGAGGCGGGACGGCTTTCAGGTCCCTGCGGGTCTTCCTGACCCGCTGTTGATATGGCATCGATTCAATCTTTGTATTGAATAAAAAAACCAAGGAGGTTTGACCATGAAGAGACTGTTGATCGTTGTGAGTGTCATCTGCCTGCTTGCCATGCCCCTCATCGCCCAGGGCGGCAAGGAAGGAACGGCGGCGGCGGCGAAGCGATACTCCATCGGAACCAGTTCCAGCGGCGGCAACTTCTACCTCATCGGCGGCGGTCTGGCCACTGTCCTGAACAACAAGCTGCCGGGCAGGTTCGTCTTCACCTCGGAGGAGACCGGCGGGTCGACGGCGAACCTGGCCATGATCGAAGCGGTGGAGGCGGAGGTCGGCTTCGCCATGACGTCGGCGCTGTATGAAGGGATCACCGGAACCGGCACCTGGAACAAGGGCAAGCCCATGAAGAAGGTCCTGGGGCTGATCCCGCTGTATCCCTCCTACATGACCATGTATACATTGGCGAACAGCAGCATCCGCACCCTGAGCGACTACAACGGCAAGATCGTCGGTCTGGGGTCCAAGGGCGCTGCCATGGACAGCGTTCTGCGGGCCGCCTTCGACAAGATGGGCCTCCGCCCCGCCTCGATCTTCAACGACGGCCACGGCGCGACGGCCACGGCGGTCTCCCAGGGCCAGGTCGATGTGGCGGTGCTTTTCTCCTACCCGCCCTTTGCGGCCATCACGGAGCTGGAGGCCACGAAGACCCTGCGCTTCATCGGTCTGACGAAGGAGGAGCAGGCTTTTCTCAGCAAGGAATACCCCTTCTACAGCCCCTCGGTCATGCCCAAGGGCTCGTACGCCGGCGTCACCGCCGATGTGCCCACCGTCAGCGAGTGGAACATGCTCGTCGTCTCGGCCACTCTGCCTGAGGACGAGGTGTATCTCATCGTCAAGACCCTCTTCGAGAGCAACGCGGAGCTTCTTGCGGTCCATAAAAGCCTGAAGTACTGCACCCCGGAAAACGCCCTGGCCTTCAACATCCCGCTCCATCCGGGTGTCATCAGATACCTGAAGGAGAAGGGGATCGACGTGCCGAAAAGACTGATTCCGTAATCGAACCGGCGGCCCGCCCCGGCGGGGCGGGCCGCACACGGGTCCAGGAGTGCCTTTTATGAAAACTGCTCCACTGAGCTACAAGAAGATCGTTTCCGCCGCCATCCTCGTCGTCTCCGTCTTCGCGGTGGTTCTGCACGTGGGTAACTTCACCTTTTTCACCCTGCCGTCGATCAAGTTTTTCGCCTACCACGTCATGATCGGGCTGGTGCTCATCTTCCTCTATCACCCCCTGGGCAAGGGAGTGGCGACGCTCGGCAGGACCCGCAGGACCGTCTACCGGATCATCGATTTCGTCATCATCGCCCTGGCCCTGGGCATCAGTCTCTGGGTGATCGTCAACTTCGACAACTACTCCCAGGACATGCAGAACAACATCATCACCGACGAGATCTTCATCTTCGGCCTGATCCTCTCGCTGATCGTTCTGGAAGCCTCCAGGAGGGTGCTGGGACTTGTCCTTCCCGTCATCGCCATCCTCACCGTCGTCTACGCCCTCATCGGCGCCCACATCCCCGGTCTGTTCGGAAACCGCGGCTACTCTTTGCGCCGCATCGTGCTTTCGCTGTTCAGCGACCGCGGCATCTACGGGGTTCCCACCGGCACCAGCGCGTCCAATGTCTACCTCTTCCTGATGTTCGCCGCCTATCTGAACGTCTCGGGGGCGGACGAGATCTTCCAGAACATCGCCATCGCCCTGGCGGGGAAAAAGCGGGGCGGTCCCGCGAAGATGGCGGTCATCGCCAGCGCTCTCTTCGGGACGATCAGCGGCAGCAGCGTGGCCAATGTGGTCAGCACCGGAGCCTTCACCATTCCGCTGATGAAGCGAAGCGGCTACACCCCGGCCACTGCCGGGGCCGTGGAGGCGGTGGCCTCCACCGGGGGCCAGATCATGCCTCCCATCATGGGAGCGGCGGCCTTCGTTCTGGCCGATGTCGCCGGCATACCCTACGCGACGGTTTGCATTGCGTCCCTGGTGCCGGCCCTGATGTACTACATCAGTCTCTTCAAAATGGTGGACCTGGAGGCGGTGCGCTACCAGATCGCGGGACTCGACCCCTCGGGACTGCCGTCTTTGAAGAGCACCGTGGCCAAGGGGCTGAAGCTCTTCGTTCCGGTGGGGGTCCTGCTGGTTCTCCTTCTGGGTTTCAAGACCACCCCCATGGTCGCGGCTATCTACTCGACGCTGACCATCGCCCTCTTCGGCGTCCTCGACCGAAAGGACCCGCTGACCGTCAAGGGCATCCTGGACGGCGCGGTGTCGTCGGGCCAATCCCTCTGTTCGGTCCTGAGCGCCTGCGCCACCAGCGGCATCGTCGTCGGGATCTTCTCCCTCACCGGTCTGGGACTGAAGTTCTCCAACTTCATCGTGCAGCTGGGGAGCAACTCGCTGGTCCTGTCTCTGGTGCTTTCGATGATCGTCTGCGCCATCCTCGGCATGGGTCTCCCGACGACCGCCGCCTACATCGTGTGCGCCACGGCGGTCGCGCCGGCTCTGACGAAGCTGGGTCTTCCGGTTCTGGCGGCCCATCTGTTCCTGCTCTATTTCGCCTCGATTTCCGCCATCACTCCGCCGGTGGCGGTGGCCTCCTACGCGGCGGCGGGAATCGCCAACGAGAACCCGATGAAGGTCAGCCTGGTGGCGTTCAAACTGGGGATCCTGGGCTTCATCCTGCCCTTCGCCTTCGCGTTCAACCAGGACTATCTTTCCATTACCTTTTCCTTCACCACTCTGGTGATGATGCTTTCCGCCTTTGTCGTCTCCTATGCCCTGGCCATCGTGCTGCAGGGGTACGTGGAGAAGAAAATCACCATCGTCGAGCGGTTCCTCTACCTGGGGATCGCCGCGGTGGCGATCTCCTCCAACATCGCGTATTCACTGATTGCCATCGCGGTCTTCGCGGTCATCTACGGATTGAGAAAGCGGGAAGCGAAGAAGCTGGGTCTCATGGGCGCCTGACGGAGCCGGCGGTCACGTTCCGGAGCCCTCCCAGACGGGAGGGTCCATTTTTTGCCGTTCCGGGCGGCGCCTTGGGGGCCGCCCGGTCATTCTATCCGATCCCCCCGTAAAAAATACCGGCGATGTACACCAGCACCGTGATGCCGACGAAGACATACCGGCCCATGGGGGTGAACCAGGTCCCGATTGGTTTTGTCCGGCCCAGCTGAGCCTGCTCCCGGGCGAAATCGGCGCCGCAGACCCAGAAAAACATTATCCCCGCCAGGAGCGCCCCCAGCGGGATGATGTAGATGCTGACGATATCCATCCAGGTCCCCAGGGCGCTTCCGTCTTCCAGAAAAATCCCCACCAGAGCCGCTGCTGCGCCGATAACGAGGACGGCCCGTGTCCGGGACAGTTTCAATCTCTGCTGCAGGGCTTCGATGGGCGTTTCCAGCAGATTGACCAGGGAGGTGACGCCGGCGAATAAAACCGCCACGAAGAAAATGGACGCAAAGAGGGCGCCTGCGGGCATTTTTTTGAAAATTTCCGGCATGGTTATGAACAGAAGGGGAGGCCCCGCGGAGGGGTCCATGGAAAAGGCGAACACCGAGGGGATGACGACCAGGGCCGCGAGAACCGCCGCCACGGTATCGAATAGGGCCACATTGGCCGCCGAACCCACCACATCCTCTTTTTTGCTCAGGTAGCTGCCGTACACGATGGTGCCGGACCCGGCGAGGGACAGGGAAAAAAAGGCCTGGCCCAGGGCGTACACCCATGTCCGGGGATTTCCCAGAAACTCCCATCCGGGGGTCAGGAGATAGGCGTATCCCGAACCCGCGCCGGGGAGGAAAAAGACCCGGACGCCCAGAATGATGAAGAGCATGAAAAAGGCGGGCATCATGATTTTATTCAGCTTTTCTATCCCCGCGGAAATCCCCGCCGCCATGACAAACAGGGTGATCGTCAGGGCCGCAAGATGCCACCCCACACTCCCGAATCGCCCGGCCATCAGTCCAAAATACGCTCCGCTGTCGGGGGCTCCGGTCACGGCGCCGGTGATCGCGCCCCAGCAGAACCGCAGGATCCATCCCACCACCACGGAATAACCGATGGCTATCCCCAGCGAGCCGGCGACGGGTATGAGCCCGACGAGGCCGCCGAAATTTTTCCCCCGTCTCTCCAGAGCTTTTTTGAAGGCCCCCAGGGGTCCCGTTCCCATGGCCCGGCCGAAGGCCATTTCGCCGATCACCCCGGTGAAGCCGATAAAGGCGACGCACAAAAAATACGGTATGAAGAAGGCGGCCCCGCCGAATTGTCCTACGCGATACGGGAACAGCCAGATATTTCCCATTCCCACGGCGGAGCCGACGCAGGCCAGAATGAATCCCGGTCTGCTTCTGAAACCGTCCCGGGGTTTCGGCGGCCCGCCCCTGGAATCTGTCTCGCCGCACATTGTTGTGACTGATGTCGCCATGGATGGACTCTTCCCCTGTGTAGTGATTTTTTTACAAGCCGGGCTGCCTGCCCATGGGCTCGAGCCGCGCCTGGAAATGCCGCAGTATCGGGGGTTCCCAGGCAATCCTGTACCCGGGCACGGCGCCCGCCCTCTCTTTGATGGAGATCAGAGCTTCCGCCATTATATCGAAATGCGCCTGGGTGTACACCCTCCGGGGGATCGCGAACCGGGTGAACTCGAATTGCGCCTGCAGCTGCATGCCCGTTTCCGGGTCGTTGCCCAGCATGAACGAGCCGATGTCGCAGGTCCTGATTCCCGCTTCTCTGTACAGCTCCACCGCCAGGGCCTGACCGGGGAACTGATGATAGGGGATATGCGGGAGCAGCGCCTGGGCGTCGATGAACAGGCCGTGCCCCCCGGCGGGCGCCTGGTACGCGATGCCGGCGTCATCGAGCTTGCCCGCCAGGTACTCTATCTGACCGATCCGATAGGTCAGATACTGTTCATCCATCCCTTCATGAAGCCCGATGGCCAGGGCTTCCAGGTCTCTTCCTGAAAGACCGCCGTAGGTGGTGAAGCCTTCGTAGGAAATGGTGTTCCCCTTCACCCTCTGATAAAGCTCCTCGTCGCTTTTGATCCCCAGAAGGCCCCCCATGTTCACGATGGCGTCCTTCTTGGCGCTCATGGTGAACATGTCCGCATGGCTGAAGATTTCCTTAACGATGTCCCGTATCGGGCTGTTTGCGAACTCCGCCTCCCTCTGTTTGACGAAAAAGGCGTTTTCGGCGAACCGGGCCGCGTCGATGCACAGGGGAATGCCGAATCGTCTGCATATGGCGGAGACCTCCCGCATGTTCCGGACCGACACGGGCTGACCGCCGGCGGAGTTGTTGGTGATGGTCATCACCACGAGCCGCACTTTCTCTCTGCCGTATTCACGAATAAGCCTCTCCAGCCCGGCAGTGTCCATGTTCCCTTTGAACGGCGCCCGCACGGCGGGGTCCAGGGCCTCCGGCGCCACGCAGTCCACGGCTTTCGCCCCGGCGATGTTCACGTGGGCCCGGGTGGTGTCGAAGAACATGTTCGATATGGCCACCTGTCCCGGCCCCATGAGCAGACTGAAAAGGACCTTCTCCGCGGCCCGCCCCTGGTGGACGGGCTGAATGAACGGGTAACCGAAAATGTCCTTTGCCGCCTGGATCAGTCTGAAGTAGCTCCTTCCTCCGGCGTAGGCTTCGTCGCCTTTCATGATGCCGGACCATTGTTCGTCACTCATGGCGCCGGTGCCGCTGTCGGTCAGCAGGTCGATGAAAACATCTTCCCCCTTGAGGTTGAAGAGATTGTAATCGGCCTCTCTGATTTTTTCTTCTCTCTCGTCACGGGACAGGACCCTGATGGGCTCCACCATTTTGATCCTGAAAGGCTCAGGCACATATCTGACCGGCATGACGCGACCCCCTCACTCGTTCGGTTCTTCGCGGCATTTTATCATGTTTTTTACTGTGAAATCGAAAAAATGGCGCCCGGTGACGCGGGGGAATACTGCCACGCCCGCTCCGGGGGGGGATGCGATCCGAAGCTGGACAATATGGTTTTTGTTATATAAAATCTCCCGCGTTCCGGCCTTCCAGTCGATGAGGGGCCGGGGGGAGCGGACCGGGCGTGTTTTTTCATTCAATTCCAAAAATCCGGTGTCTCCGGCGTAGAGCCGCCGGGGTTCATGGGCGGCGCATCCCGCCGCATCGTGTCAGGAAATGGGGTGTATGACGGGCAATTCGGTCCTGCTGGACTCGGAAAAGGATTTCATCCACCTCCGAAGACGGTTTGAGAGGATCTTCCGGTTCTTCGCCGTTTTCTGGACCATCGTGATCGCCGGGATATTCCTCTGGGAAGAACGGGAATCCCGGGCGGCGGGCATGGCCATCGCCACGGAGTCTCTCCGCAACAGTTTCTTCAAAGACATAGCATACCGGAACTGGGCCACCATCCACGGCGGGGTGTATGTGCCCGTAACGCCCGAGACGCTTCCCAACCCTTACCTGATGGACCACCCGGAGCGGGACATCACGACCCCCTCGGGAAAGCGGCTCACCCTGATGAACCCCGCCTACATGACCCGGCAGGTGCACGAACTGTCCCGGGACCTTTACGGCCTGGAGGGTCATATCACCAGTCTTCGGCCCATACGCCCGGAGAACAGGGCGGATCCCTGGGAAACCGGGGCCCTGCTTTCCTTCGAGGAGGGGGTGGAGGAGAAACTGTCCATTACCCCGATGAACGGCCGCCCCCACCTGCGCCTGATGAGACCTTTCCGGGTGGATGAGGGGTGCCTGAGCTGCCATGCCCGGCAGGGGTACAGGGTCGGGGATATCCGGGGGGGAATCAGCGTATCCGTCCCCTGGGACCCCGTCAGGAAGACTCTTCTCGCGCATGCGTTTTTTTCCGCGGCGGGGTTCGGCGGGATCTGGCTCCTCGGGATGGCGGGAATCCTCTGGGCCCGGCGGGCTGTCCAGTATAGCCTGGAGGAGAGGCGACGGGCGGTGCAGGAGAGGGAGGACATGCAGCAGCAGGTCCTGCACGCCCGGAAGTTCGAGAGCCTCGGTCTGGTCACCTCCGGGGTGGCGCATTCTTTCAGCAACGACCTGCAGGCCATCCTGGGGTACACGGAGCTTCTGGGGATGGATATCCCCCGGGGGACCGACACCCGCCTCCTGCTGGACCGGACCGTCGAGGTGGCAAAAAAAGCGGGGAAACTGATCGAGCAGCTGCTGGCCTACAGCGGACAGAGGATCTTCCGGTTCCGGCCCGTCGATGTCAACGCGGTGCTGGGGGACATGGCCCGGGAGATCGGCGCCGCCCCATCCCATGGGAAAGTGGTGCGTTTCAGATACCAGAGGGATCTGCCCCTCATTTCGGGAGACCCGGCCCAGCTGCGGCGTCTGACGGCCAACCTGGTGGCCAACGCCGAGGAGTCCCTCCCTGAACGGGGCGGGGAGATCCGGGTGGCCGTGGGCGAGATGATCTGCTCCGCGGATTATCTGGAAGGAAACCGGCTGAATAACCGGCTTCAGCCGGGCCGCTACGTTTTCATCGATGTCATCGACTCCGGGGCCGGCATGGACGAGGAAACCCGGAGCAGGCTTTTCGAGCCGTTTTTCACCACCAAAGATCTGGGCCGCGGCATGGGGATGTCCGAAGTCATGGGCATCGTGGAGGGCCACGGGGGAGGAATTTTCGTGACCAGCCGGGTGGGCAGGGGGACGACGGTCCGGACGCTTCTTCCCGTCGTCGCGCCGTCCGCGTCCGACTCCAGCCCTCAGGGGTAGCGGTGAGGCGGGGACGGGCACCGCCATCCGGGTCATCTTTCCCCTGGAGGATCCTGAGTCCCGTCAGGCTGCCGGTCCGACCATTCCTGGATAAGCCGGAGGAAGGGGGGTCCGTAGGCCTGGGCCTTGAACTCCCCCACGCCGTAGACCTGGCGGAACTCTCCGGTTGTTCCGGGAACCCTGCCGGCCATGTCCTTCAGGGTCCGGTCGCTGAAGATGACAAAGGGAGGGATATTGTTTTCCTCCGCCAGTTTTTTTCGCAGGACCCGGAGCCGTTCGAAAAGGTCGGGGTCGGCCTGCGCCGTAAAAAGGGGGCCTCCCGTGACTGCCGGAGCCGTTTCCGGGGGAGCGGCCTTTTTTTTATCGTAAGCCTGGAACCGTGTCAGGGGCACCTTTTTTTCCCCCTTCAGCACCGGCCAGGCCAGGGGCGTCAGGCGCAGGGCCGATTTCTGATCAAAGGCCACCGACAGGTAGCCTCCATTGACCAGCTGGGTCCCGTACTCCATCCACTCCTCGTAGCTGAGCTCCCGACCCACGGCAAAGGTCTTCAGCCTTTCCCATCGAGTTTGGAGAATGTCCGGAGCGTGAACCCCCCGGAGGATCAGGGCGCATTGCCGCAGGGTGGCCTGTTCTCCGGTGCGGTAGACTGCAGACAGGAGCTTCTGGGCCGGCAGGGTGCCGTCGAAGGTTTCGGGAGGGGTTTCGCAGACATCGCAGAAACCGCAATCCCGGTCCACATTCTCGCCGAAGTAGCCCAGCAGGATGCGGCGCCGGCAGCTCCGGGCCTCGGCGTACTCCTTCATCCGCATCAGCTTGGCATCCAGAAGTTCCCGTCGGGAGGGATCCGCGTCTTCGATGAATTTTTTCTGATTGATGATATCCCCGTAGCTGTAAAACAGCAGGGTGGAGGCGGGTAGTCCGTCTCGACCGGCCCGGCCGATTTCCTGATAGAAGGATTCCAGATTTTTCGGGAGATTCCAGTGAGCCAGCCAGCGCACATTGCTCTTGTCGATGCCCATGCCGAAGGCGATGGTGGCGCAGATGATGAGGATTTCGTCTCGGAGAAAAGAATCCTGCACCCGATGGCGGGAGGGGGAATCCATGCCCGCATGGTAGGCCGCGGCCCTGAACCCCTGCCGGTTCAGCTTGGCCGCCAGATCTTCGGTGGACGCCCGGCTCAGGCAGTAGACTATCCCCGACTGGTTCCGCCTGTGGGCAAGAAAATCCAGGAGCCTCTCCAGCCGTTTCCGTCCCGGCAGAACAGCCAGGTGCAGGTTGGGCCGGTCGAAGCTGTCCTGAAATACCGCCTCCGGGGGGATGGCGAGGCCCTGCAGGATGTCCCGTCGGATAACAGGGTCGGCGGTGGCGGTAAGGGCCAGAAAGGGGGCCTGGGGCAGAAGCGCCCGGAGTTCCCCCAGTCGGGTGTATTCGGGACGGAAATCGTGGCCCCAGAAGGAGATGCAGTGGGCCTCGTCCACGGCGACCAGTGATATGGGCCATTCCCGGAGATGTACTTCCATGGTTTCGGAGAAAAGCCTTTCGGGGCTCAGATAAAGGAGCTTCACCTCTCCCCGATATACGGCCTTGAGGGTCCCAGCGGCTTCGTCCGGATCCTGGCTGCTGTTCAGGGTGGCGGCGGCCACACCGTTGGCCTTCAGCGCCTCCACCTGATCCCGCATCAGCGCCAGGAGGGGGCTCACCACCAGAGCCATCCCGGACTTCAGCAGGGCGGGAATCTGGAAGCAGAGGGATTTTCCTCCTCCGGTGGGCATCAGAACCAGGGCGTCTTTCCCCTCCAGCACATGCCGGATAACCCTTTCCTGCAGGGGGTGGAAGGAATCGTAGCCGAAGACCCGCTTCAGCACATCTCGAGGACTATCCATGGAAAGACCTTAGCCCATGGGCGGAAAAAAGGGTAGGGGATCAGGCTGCGGAAAAGTTTGAGTTCCGGGGAAAACTCGGTTATGATTATCTGAATCTGCGGATTACAAGCTTAATGCGCCGCGGCCGAAAAAGAAGGCCGAAAGCGGTAAAGGAGGCGGGCAGCGATGAAGAGCCCCGTAAAAACCTGCCTGATGGGACTGGGGCGGGTGGCCCGGAGCCATCTGGAGGGGATGAGGGAAATCCCCGAAGAGATGGAAATTGCCGCCCTGGTCTCCCGGGATCGGGACAAGGCGGAAAACTTTTCCCGGGAGTACCAGGTGCCCCGGATATATGCCTCTTTAGAAGAAGCCCTGAAAGACGGGGACATCGAGGCGGTGGATATCTGCCTGCCCAACCATCTCCACGCCGATGCGGCAATCCTCTGTGCTCACGCGGGGAAACATATCCTGGTGGAGAAACCCATGGCCAATACGGTGGCGGACTGCGAGAGGATGATCGCCGCCGCCGATAAGGCCGGGGTGGTTCTTATGTCCGGTCAGAGCAGGCGCTATTACGACGCCGTTCTCCGGTCCCGGCAGCTTCTGGAGGAGGGAAAGATCGGCAGCCTGGTAAGCATTACGGGCCTTCTCTTCGCCTATCTGGAACATCCCCCCACCGACTGGTGGCGCAGCGGCGAAAAAACAGGCGGCCTCATGATCCCCCTCTGGGGGAACCACATTCTGGACTATATCCTCTGGATGTTCGGCGAGAGGCCCGAAAGGGTGTACTGCGAGGCCTTCCGGAACAACCCCAACTGGGAAGGGGAGGACGAGGTCGCCATCCTGCTGGGCTTCTCCCGGGGGCGGCATGCCGCCGTCAGGATGTCCTGGAACACCCGCCTTCGGGAACAGGGGGAGTGGGACGGGAAGGGGAAGATGCTCTCCTCGGCGGACATCGTTTACGAGAGGTACATCCAGGGAAGCTCCGGGACCCTCCATCTGGGGGACGAGACGGAGCTGAAGCTGAACGGCCGGGTCCTGCTGGAAGGTCCCCAGAAGCCGGGGAACTTCGCCCTCCAGTTCCGGGAGTTCGCCTCTTCCATCCGGGAGGGACGGGAACCCCTGACCTCGGGACGGCGGACCCTGGACATCATCCGGGTTCAGGAGGCGGCGCTGGAGAGCGCCCGGCGGCACGACGTCGTGCGTTTGTAAAAAGGAGGAGACGATGTTCGAACTGGGGCTTTCCGGTCAGATGTTCGACGGCGGCACCATCCGGGACCACCTGTCCGCCGCCCGGGACTTCGGCTACTCCTGCGTGGAGGTCCGGAGCACCCACGTTAAACCCGACACGCCCCGGGAGGAGCTGGAAGAGATCAGAAAGATGCTGGACGGGGAGGGGCTCTACGCCAGCGCCCTGTCCTGCTTTGTGGGGAATTACGGCCTTTTCCCCGAATCGGAGTGCCCCCGGGCCCTGGAGACATACAAGGCATATGCCGATCTGGCGGCCTTTCTGGGGGCCGGGATGGTGCGGATGTGGCCGGCCTGGCAGGAATCCTCCACCGCCCCCCCGGAGGTCTGGGACAGGGCGGCCCGGTGGATCGGGAAATCCGCCGAATACGCCCGGGAGCTGAACCAGAAAATAGTCATCGAGATGCATCACGGCACCCTCTGCGACACCGCCGAGTCCAGCATGCGCCTCCTCGCGATGGTGGGACAGGACAATGTGGGCCTCACCCTGGATCCGGTGAACCTCTACCAGGTTCCCGCTAACTACGGCGCCCAGGCCATCAGGACCCTGGGGGACCGCCTCTTCAATGTGCACATCAAGGACATCGTCCGGCTGGAGGCCGGCGACTACCCCTACAGCTTCGCCTACTCCTACTACGCCCGGCACATCGGCCGCTTCACTCCGGTGGTCCCCCCCGAGCCGGCAGAGGAGCGTTTCTACTGCCACAGGAGGATCGGCTGCGGCGGCGTGGACTGGGCCCATGTGCTGAGGAGCCTCCGGGACAGCGGCTACCGGGGGCGTCTCATCGTGGAGAGCGTCTCCGAAACCAACCGCCACATGCCCTCGGGCCGGGACCTGGCCCAGGCCTGCTCGCGGGATGTGCAGGCTTTGTTTGAGGTTCTCAGGTAAGGGCCGGGTGAAAGGTCCATGACGCCCCCGGAACATCGGCTCAACGCCATTGCTCCCTATTTCACCATGTATCCCCTGTCTTTTCCACTGAATGAGCTTTCCCAGGCGCGCCCGGGGGAATGGGTCCTGGATCCTTTTTGCGGGAGGGGAACGACCAATTTTGCCGCCCGTCTTCTGGGGCTCCCTTCGGCGGGGATCGACAGCAATCCCGTGGCCGCGGCGGTCGCCCGGTCCAAGATTGTGAGGGCCGACGCCGACGGGGTCATCCGCCGCTGCAAAGAGCTTCTCGCGTCGGTGCGTGCACCCAGGGAGGTTCCGGAAGGGGAGTTCTGGGAGCTGGCCTACCATCGGGAGACTCTCCTCGACATCTGCAGGCTCCGGGAGTCCCTGATGTCGGGCATTGATGAGCCTGAGGACATCATGTTGAAGGCCCTCGTTCTGGGGATTCTTCATGGGCCCCGGCACAAGGGAGGACCGGGGTACCTCTCCAACCAGATGCCTCGGACCTACGCCACCAAGCCCGGCGGGGCTGTGGCCTTCTGGAGAAAACGGGGACTCCGGCCTGAACGGATAAATCTGCCAAAACTGGTGGAACGCCGGGCCAGATACACCCTGGCGGCGGTCCCGGAAACCGCGGGGGGAGAGATACTTCAGAAGGACAGTCGGGAGAAAAGCTCCTTTCCCCGGGTTCCCGGCGGCTACCGGCGGGTCGTTACCTCCCCTCCCTATTGGGGAATGCGGAGCTACATCCCCGATCAGTGGCTGCGCAACTGGTTTCTCGGCGCCGACCATGAGGTCTGTTACTCCCAGAAGGGACAGCTGCGCCATGGGGGGCTGGGAAACTTCATCGAGGATCTGGCCCGGGTCTGGGAAAACTGCGCCGCCGTTGCCGCGCCCGAGGCCCGGATGCATATCCGTTTCGGGGCTCTGCCCAGTGTTCCTCAATCTCCCGAAGAGATCCTCCGATCATCTATAGAGATGTCCCGCCGATGGCGTGTCGCGGGGATAAGGGCATCGGGAATTCCGAAAAAACAGCGGCGTCAGTCAAACCAGTTCGTCAAAAAAATGGGAAAAGCCATCGAAGAAATCGATATGGAAGCCGTGTTGAGTTAAAATGTTTGACGCCGAAGAATATGAAAAACTGAAGGAAATGATCCACTCCTGCACCCAGTCGGACAGGCATGTCCTGGATCAGCTTTGCCGGGAAATCCGTCCCCTCCGGGCAGAGGTGGGCACCATCAAAGGCCGGAGCGCCACGGCGGTTTCTCTGGTGGCCAGTGACGGGGGCAATCAGGGCCTGTCCTTCGACCCTTTTTTTGTCCAGCTGGTCCGGGTGGTCGATTCCTATGGCAAAAACATGTTTCTCGACGCGGTCACTCCCACCTCGAGCATCGATTATCTGGAAAGAGCCCAGTTCAACGGGGACGGAAGTCCCCGTTCCCCGGTGGGCAGGCTGATGCGGGACCTGGGGATACGGGGCACCTCACTGAATGCCATTAGTCCCATGATCCCCTCCTCCCGCTTCGCCCGGGAGAACCCCGACAAGATGTCCCCGTCCTGGGTCCAGGTTTATCGCGACCTCTGCGAATGGGCGGTCCTGTACGAACGCATCTGTCACGGGAGCTTCGCCACCGACACCCTCATCGTTCGGGACGGCCTTCTGCGGAGCAAGATATTTCAGCAGGATTACTTCATTAAAATGATGGACCTAGTGGAGGCGGGTATCCAGCGGCTTTACCGGGAGGATCGCCGGAAGATTTTTCTCGTGGGCATCGCTAAACGGAGCAAGGACCTGGAGAGGTACAATCTGGCCCTTCAGATTGAGGAGATCTTTCCCGCCGGTGATTCGGTTTTTGTCCGCATCCCCCGGGAACTGGAGGCGAAGGCTTATACATGGCCGGAGTACGCCCGGGGGGCGGAAGAGGAAAGGGAGGGAGAGAAGGCGAAGTTTGTCATGGGGATCATGCATTTCGTCCGTTTCGGCTCCCGGAACGGAGACCCCATATGGACCGTGGACATGCTCCCGTCACAGATGGAGAGGAGGGCGGAGGTCTTCGGATATCTTCTGTCCGACGCGGTGGAGGGTTTTCCCGTTCCCTTCTACCCCCGCTGTCTGCAGAAGGCCCACGAGTTTGCCCGTATTGCGGACTTTGATCTGAAGATACTGCAGGATCAGGTGACCCAGGCTGTGCGGGAACTTCTTCCTCTGGAGAAGAGAGCCATAATTGACGGCCTCATTCTCCAGTCTGATATGGGTGGAGGGAGGTATTCATGAAACTGTTTCCCCGGGACAAGGTGGTGGGGATTTTCAAAGGCTTCAGCCAGGGGGGCATGGAGTTCCACGCCGATGTCATCGTTCCGTACCGGAACGAGTATCAGAGTGTCCCCATGCACGGCATGTTTCTGCTAGTACAGCTGGAAAACGAGAACGAAGGGGTTCTGGGCAGGATCACCGCCATCGAGGCCCAGGGCCGTCTGTCCTCCGGCGGCGGCGAGGATTACGGTATTCGGGCAATCTCCGAAGAAAGGTCCATCCCGGAAGATCTGCGGGAGCAGTACCTGAAATACCGTCTGAACATCCGGGTGCTGGGAATCCTCAGGACAAACCGGGACCAGCTGGTTTTCGCCGCCTCTCACCGCAGACTTCCCCATGTGGGGAGCAAGGTGGCCTTTCTCTCCGACGAGCTGCTGCAGGAGGTCTGCGGGCACAACGAGAAGGAAGGGGCGGAACTGGGCTATCTCGCTCTGGGGGAGTTCATCTTCTCGGGAAACGAGGATCAAAGTTCGACCCAGGCCTGGATGCGTCCCATGAAGCCCCGGGTGGTGCCGAAGTTCGATGTGCGCAGCCTGGTGGCCCGACGGTCCTTCGTTTTCGCCCGGGCGGGCTTCGGCAAATCCAATCTTATTAAACTTCTTTTCAGCGACCTCTACGAAACAGATCCCACGGTGAAGAAACGGCGGGGAAACGCGCCGGTGGGCACCATTATCTTCGATCCCGAGGGGGAATATTTCTGGCCCGACGACAAGAACCGGCCCGGTCTCTGCGATGTTCCCCATCTGCGGGACAAGGTGGTGGTGTTCACCAAAAAGGAAGGACCCAGCGGTTTTTACAATTCCTTCGTCGTTGGAGACATTCGGCTGGATATCCGGCGCCTGCGGCCGGCGGATGTTTTATCCATAGCATTGTCGCCGGAAAAGCAGGACCAGCAGAATGTACGCAAACTGAAGGGACTGAGCGACAATGCCTGGGCCCGGCTGGTGGACGAGATCTATCGAAACAAGAACGCCGCCGACGAGAAGCTTATTCAGGAGCTTCTGAGCCTGCGGGACAATCAGGAGGCAGAGCTGGTGGCGGCCCGGGCGAACATGACCACCGTGGTCACCATGCTCCATGATCCGGGAAGTCAGATGCTGGACATGCTCTTCCGGGCCCTGTCGGACGGGAAGATCTGCATCGTCGATGTGTCTCAGCTCCGGGGTGCGCCGGCTCTTGTTCTATCCGGACTCATCCTCAAAAAGATCTTCGACCACAATCAGGACGAGTTTACAAAGGCGGACCCGAAAACCATTCCTACCATTGCGGTGCTGGAAGAGGCACAGTCGGTTCTGGGCGGCGATGACACTGGAGGGGAGGGCCCCTACATCTCCTGGGTCAAGGAGGGCCGGAAATACGACCTGGGGGCGGTATTGATAACCCAGCAGCCTGGGAGTATCAGCGGAGAGCTCCTGAGTCAGGGGGACAACTGGTTCATCTTTCATCTCCTGTCCTCTTTCGACCTGCAGTCGGTGAAGAGGGCCAATGCTCATTTCAGTGACGACCTTCTTTCCAGTCTTCTAAACGAACCCATCCCGGGACATGCCGTTTTCTGGAGCAGCGTCTCGGGAAGGACTTATCCTCTGCCACTTCGGATTTTTTCATTCGAAGAACAGTTCCGACCCCTGGATTCGGATTTCAGCGGCAGGCCGGTCAGGTGCTACGCGGGAGATTTGAAAAAGAAGTTTTCCGCAGCCCTGGAAGAGAGCGCCGCCCTCTCCAGGGGCGAGGCACAAGCCGATGAGGAATATTCCCGAACCGCGGGTTCAGAGGAGGAACCCACGGAAGAATCCGGCGTGGACGCCTTGAATATTCACCTCGTCAAGGTGATTTCCAGCCTGAAGCAGGACCAGAAGTTTCAGAAAGATATGCGGGACAGAGGGCTTCCCTGGCGGGGAGTTATGGAAAAGATTAAAGGCTTCCTGCCCGAGATAATGCATGACCGCGACAATGTGGCGCACCACAATATGAAGTTAATCTTGAACAGGGTTTTTGGAGACCGAAACTGGGATACCGAAAAACGGCCCAGCAAATCCATTACGGGCGGGACCACCACCTGGGTGGTTCTGAAAGGAAGCACCCCGCCTCCTCCGGGGGAATCATGATCTGCTTACGGGGAAAGCGTCCGGCCGGGAGGATCAGGAAAGGTCAGATTCCCCTGTCCCCCAGAGCCCGCGCCGCCAGCACGAAGGCCCCGGCGATGCCGGACCTGTCTCCCAGGCCCGGGGGGACGATGTACTCCTCCATTCGGGAGAGGAGGGGCTCCACGGCTATGTAGCGGCCCAGAAGCTCCTCCGCCCGCCGGCGGACCCGGGGCAGGAGCCCCTCGTTCCCCATGACGCCCCCGCCGATGATGACGATCTCCGGGGAGAGGACCAGGACCATGTTGACGATCCCCGCCGCCAGGTACTCCGCCTCCAGGTCCCAGACCTCGTCCCGATCCGCCAGCTCCGCCCCGGGACGGCCCCAGCGTTTTTCGATGGCCGGTCCGCAGGCCAGGCCTTCCAGGCAGTCTCCGTGGTAGGGGCAGCAGCCGGGAAAGGGGTCCCGGGTCCGGTCGTGGGGGACGCGGAGATGGCCCATCTCGGGGTGCATGAGGCCATGCACCGGGCGGCCGCCCGACAGGGCTCCGCCGCCGATGCCGGTCCCCACGGTAAGGTAGAGGATATTGTCCCGGCCCTGCCCGGCTCCCCAGCGGGCTTCTCCCATAGCGGCTCCGTTGACGTCGGTGTCGAAACCCACGGACACATTCAGGGCGTCCGCAAAGAAACCGGCAATGTCCGTGCCCGCCCATCCGGGCTTGGGGGTGGAAGTGGTATGCCCGTACGTGGGGGAATGGGGGCGCAGGTCCACCGGTCCGAAGGAGGCAATTCCCAGGGCCGCCAGCTCCCGGGTGACGCCTTCCCGGCTGCGCTTCCCTCGGCGCGGGTCTCCCGGGAGCTGGCTTAGTCGGGGTAGCCCCTCCCAGCGGCGGAAAAAGTCCGCCGCCTGACCCAGGGTGTCCTCGGGGCCGGCGGTGGGGATAATTATTTCTTCTATAATGTTGTCGGGGCCGCTTCCTATGGCACAGCGGAATTTGCTGCCCCCCGCCTCGACGGCGGCGTACACTCTATTCATGAGACTCCTCAGCGGATGGCTCCCGGAGGAAAAGACCCATCTTCGTTCCCAAAAAAGGCCAGAGGAAGGCCGCCCAGAAGCCCACAGCGCCGTAGCGGATAAAGGCAAAGATGTTACCGCCGGGAAAGAGGATTTTCAGACCCAGAAGAAAGGCGGCGGCGCCGAAGAGGCCCAGGATGTACCGCAGGGCCTTCAGTCCCGGGCCGCCCCGGCGGGCGTCAAAACCCAGGAAGCGGGTCTCCAAAAAATAACCGCCGAAGAAGCCCGTCCCGGCGCCGCTTATTTTGAAGAAGTCCCGAATATCCAGGGAGCCATGAAAAAAGACCCAGTCCAGCAGAAGAAGAATGAGGGCCGCGCCGCCCGCCCCGGCGGCCAGTATTGACACCAGCCGTCCCGGGCCGTCCTGCGTCTCATCCTGCCGGCGGAAGATCTCCCAGAAAACCAGGGTGGATGTCACCCCCAGGGCTATTCCCGCCAGCACATCCACCGGCCAGTGAACCCCCAGATAGATCCGGGACAGCCCCACCAGGGGGATGGCCAGAACAGCCGCAAGGATCGCTCCCCGGCTTCGAAAAAGAAGGGCCCCGGCGGTGAAGAGGGAGGCCGCCCCCTGGCTGTGGCCGCTGGGGAAGGAGTAGCCTGTGGCGGTGGCCAGCCGTTTCCCGCGGACGGAGGACAGAACCTGGAAAGGGCGGGGGGCCCGGACTGTGATCTTGACCAGAGTGTTGAGGATCGTGGAGAGGATGAAGACCGCCGCCAGCCGGAAGCCTGTTTTCTTCGACAGATTCCAGTACACAAAGGAGGCGGCGACGATGGCCAGGTCTTCCTCCCCCAGCATCGTAACCGCTTCGGCCAGTCTGTCCAGACCGGGGGTGGCCAGGGCTTGAAAAAATCGGAGGATCGCTTCCTGCATGGCGGATATAATAGCATACCCCGACGGCTTCCTTCCTTGACACCCCCCATTTTTGTTCCTACTATACCCGGGAAAACGGGGTCGTCCCGGCATCTTCCCGGGTCTTTCACCTGCGGCGAGTTTCTTTCCGGTGGGCTCCGGCCTTCGCGGAGGAATCCCTTTCAGGCGCCATGGGAGAAGAGACGGCGGCGGCCCGCCCGGTCCCATGTGGGGAAACGGGGTTCGGCGGCGTGTCATCTTTCACCGAAGGACGGCTCTTTATGGTGCAGTCGGTTTTAAAGAATCTCCTCGAGGGGGAGGATATCGACACGGCCCTGCAGGCCCTGGAGAAGCATCACCCTGCGGACATCGCCGAATCCATGCGGGAGTTCTCGACGGAGGAGCAGGAAAAGATCATCCTCCTTCTGTCCGACGAACTGGCCGCCCATATCCTCCAGGAGATGGACCTGTCCGAGGAGACGGCCATCTTCGAGCGGCTGGACCCGGTGAAAGCGGCGGAAATCCTGAAGCTCATGTTCACCGACGAGGCTGTGGACGTCCTCTCGGAGCTGGAAGAGGAACAGTCGGAGATCATCCTGGCTCTTCTGGACGAACCGGGCCGGGAACTCATGAACCTCATGGAGTACGAGGAGGACACCTCCGGCGGCCTCATGGCCACCGAGTACGTCACCGTCAACGAAAACGACACGGTCCGGGACGTGCTGAACCACCTGCGCAAGGTGAGCCCTTCGGCGGAGAGCGCCTACTACATCTATGTGGTCAAAAGCGACGGGACCCTCCAGGGGGTGGTCTCCCTGCGGGAACTGGTCATCGCCCACGAGAGGACCCGGATCAGCCGGATCATGAAGACCGACATCATCAAGGTGCCGGAGGATATGGACCAGGAGGACGTGGCCAATCTCTTCGACAAGTACGGCTACATCGTCCTGCCGGTGGTGGACGCGGAAGGAAAACTCCTGGGGATCATCACGGT
>JAKQWJ010000053.1 GCA_029562045.1 Spirochaetota bacterium
AGCGCCGTAAGGACCACCGTCACCTGCTGGGAGAAGCTCAGGCTCTGGCCGATGGCGAAGGCCACGAAGAGGGCGCAGACGCCCTGATAGATGGCGGTCCCGTCCATGTTGACCGTGGCGCCCAGGGGCAGGGTGAAAGATGCGATGCTCCGGGGGGCCCCCAGGTTGTCCTCGGTGTTCTGCATGGTCACCGGCAGGGTCCCGGCGGAACTCCGGGTGACGAAGGCCGTCAGCATGGCCTCCCGCCCGCCTTTCAGGAACTTGAGGAAACTGAGCTTGTTGATGGCCAGAAACCCGCCGTAGGTCAGCACCAGGTGCACCACCAGGGAGATGTAGACCGTCAGGGTTACCATCCCCAGCGGGCCGAATGCTTTGGCGCCCTGCTGGCCGAAGACGATGGCGATGAGGGCGAAAACCCCGAAGGGGGCGTACTGCAGAACGCCGTGGACGATCTTGTACATCACCTCCGCGCCGGTGTCGAAGAAGCTCAGCATCGCCCTGGCCCCGTCCCTGATCTTCTGGTTGGAGCTTTCCGCCAGATAGGACAGGCCGATGCCGAAAACGATGGCGAAGAAGATGATGGGAAGGACATCACCGTCGGCCAGGGATTTGACGGGGTTCCGGGGAACCAGGTTCAGAAAGGTGTCCACCAGGGCGGGCTGCTTCAGCTCCCTCCCCGCCGCCTGTCCCGCCGCCAGGTTCAGCCCCAGACCGGGACGGAAGATGTTCGCGAAGATCAGGCCGATGATGATCGCCACCACCGTGGTGAACAGATAATAGATGACGATCTTCACCCCCACCCGGCCCAGCCGTGCCGGGCTGATGCTGGCGGCCCCCCCCACCAGGGACAGGAAAATCACCGGGACGACGATCATGCTCAGAAGCCGCACGAAGAGATCCCCGAAGGGCTTGACCCAGGCGATCTTCGGCCCCACCACGAGGCCCACCACCGCCCCCAGCGCAAGCCCCACCAGGATCCTCATGAGCAGGTTCGACTTGAAGTACCAGTCCAGAGCTCCCTTCTTTCCAGATGCCTTGTCGCTCATTCCAACCTCCTTGAAATGCTCTAACCTGATTGTAACCTGTATTCCCCGATTGCGGAATAGCGGGCACGTTTTTTTCCGGCGAATCCTAGGTCAGCCGGGCCCGGCGCTCGATCACCTCGTCCAGCAGGCGGATGTACCCGTTCAGGAACATGGTCTTGAAGAGCATGACGGGCCCGAAATCGGCGAACTCCCTGGGAGCCATCCCGCCCTCTTCGTAGGCCCTCCGGAACCCCGGAAGCTTGGCGGACAGTTCCCGGACCGTCTCCTCCGGGGTGGGGAGATCCATCCGGTTCTTCACCGGCGGGTCCTTGGCGATGAGCTCCTCCGCGGTGCTCCAGTTGATGGTGATGTGCATGTCCCCGCCGACGAAATCGGTGAAGTGCCCCAGGCCCCGGGCCCCGCCGCCCAGCATGATGCCCGGCAAACCCTTTTTTTTCAGCAGCTGGTACTGCTTTCGGGCGATGACGGCGCCCGCCTGGGCCAGAATCCCCGGGTCGATGGAAATCTTTTCGGTTTTGACGAGATCGGCGAAGTACTGGTCGAAGATCCCGGTGATGTGGGTCACGTAGAAAGGCGGGCGGTTTCCGCTCTTCTTCGCCGCCCGGGCGTACCGTCCGCAGATGTGCACGGCCTGGGCAACGGAGAAAACCTCCGTGGCGCAGATGGGGATGTTCCTCTCCACCAGCTCCTCGATAGCCTCGTTGCCGCCGGGGACCACCGGAATTTTTGCCATGAAGTTCCTGCCCAGCTTCGCGGCCTTCAGCGATGTCTTCACCGTGTGGTCCGCGTCGTGGTCCCGCCGGGGGTCGTCCTGGATCGTCACGAAGCCTTCCCGGCCGCCGGAGGCCTTGTGCAGGGGCAGAAAACGCTCCATGATCCGGGCGCAGACGGTGTGGTACACCTTCGTTGCCGCCTTGTCCACGTTTTTCTCGGTGCCCACCACCTGATCGATGACGCCCCGGATGTACCGGGGTTCGCTCTGCAGGAGTTTGGCGCAGTAGGACGGGTTGGTGGTGCAGTTGACGGCCCCTGCGGCGAGGGCCTTGTCCATGTCGTCGGAACTGGGGTTGTTGACCCAGAATCGGGTCTGTGTCTCGTCGTGAATCCGATGAAAATATCCGCCGGGCATGATGGTCTCCTTTTTGAAAGGTGGAATGGGCTTATTATACGCGCAGCTTTCCCGGCCTGTCAAATCGGCCCATCAAGCCGGCCGCGCCCGAGACCGATGGAAGAAAGGGGGGATTTGTCCTTTTCCATTTGACTCCCGACCCGGCGTGCGTTAGGATTGAAGCGGAACGATTGGAAATCCGGAGGGTTCCCATGGCAGAGCATAAAAGGTTTCGAAAAGAAGAAAAGAAGGCTCCCCAGAAATCCATAAAGGACAAGCGCAAGGAGAAAAAAGAGAAGGGGAAAAGCTCCAACATCCCCGCATCCTAAGCTTCGCCGGCCTCATCCAGGCCCTGGAGGTTCAGTTCCCGCAGGATCTCCGGAGAGAGGTCGGGCTTTTTCAGCAGCTCTTCCGGGTTTTCCAGCAGGTCCTTGAACATCTCGATGGCCCGGGCGCAGTAGATGCCCTCGGAGATCCGGTCGTCCAGGCTGTAGTTGATGATCAGCACATCCTCCGCCCGGATGCTCCCGTCATCCGCCACCACCGGCGCCTTCTTGACCTTGCCGATGGAGGCGAAGATCGAGGCGTTGCCCCATTCGTAGAGATGGTGGAACGGCGCGTCCATCCCGACGCTCCCCAGATTGGCCACGTAAATGCTGGTAAAAAGAGGGTCCAGTTCGATCATGCTCCGGGGCGCGAGGCCGAAATAATCCAGGAACCGGAAGGCCCCCACCACCAGGTTCAGGGCGAACCGGGGAAGCCGGGTGAAGAAATCGATCTCCCTGTCGCTTTCGTTGCCCTCCTCGTCCCGGGCCTTGCCCACCTCCCTGTTGACCTTGCCGACGATGGTTTCCAGGGTCTCGAAGGGGCTGAAGCTTATCTTGGCGTTGGTCTCCCGGGCCTCTTCGGTGAGCTTTTTCTTGACGATGAAGGATATCTGGATCCGGTTCCTCTGATAGATCCGCTGTCCGGAGATGAAGCGGTTCAGCTGGGGCCGAAGCGCCAGAGTCCTGACCAGGGCGCAGAGGATGATATGAAAAACGGTGATGCGGATGCCGTTGCCGGCGTTTTCCTTCCCGTATTTCCGGATGAATTCCAGGGTCTTCCTGATCCGTATCTGGTGGGAAAAATAGATGATCGACTCGTTCCTCCCCCGCATGACGAAAGGGTTTATGATCCGGAAAGAAGGAAGCCCCCTGATCAGATTGCCGTCGCACCGTTTCCGCGTTCCCATCACCACTCCTTTGCGCCAGTATAAAATCCGGCGTACAGCCGCGTCAATCAGGCCCTGCCGCCCGCCGGAACCCCGCTCCCCCGCCGCTTCTCCCCGATCCCCCCGAGGGGCGGGGACGGCCCGTCCCGTTCTAAACCGGGTACAGCCCCGAGAACTTTCCGGCCCAATCCCCGTGCAGGGCCGCCAGCCGGTCTTCCAGCCGGTCCTTCTCCGGGTCCACGGCATGAGCCTCCTTTTCCCACCAGGCCAGGATTCCCGCCATGCCGTCCCGGAGGGAGGTATGGGCCCGGAAATCCGGCGCCACGGTCCGGAGCTTTCCATTGTCGAAGATTCCCGGGAAGGTCTTTTCGAAGTACAGATGGGCGCAGAGGTTCGGGGCGGCCTTATAGAGAAGCTCGCTGGGCAGATGGAGGATCCGGGGCTCCACCCCCACCAGACGGCCCAGGACGAGGTACAGGTCCTCCCAGCGGCTCAGTTCGTCGCTGGTGGCATGATACGCCTGTCCGAAGCTCCGGGGTTTTCCCAGGATCCCTTCGTAAGCCCTGGCCAGGTCCTCCACGAAGGTGAACTGCCAGGGGTTCTGACCGTCGCCGAACATCACCAGCGGCTTTCCCTTCCGGATCCGGTCCACAATGCCGTAGTTCTGCCGCAGAACCCCGATGTTCTGGGCCCCCGCCCCATAGGTCAGGGAGGGCCGGATGATGGTGACCGGCAGCCTGTCCCGCTCCAGCGCCTTCCGGATGTGGCGCTCCAATTCCGCCTTGTGAAAGGCGTAGCCGAAAACGGGGTCCTGATGGAGCTCTTCCGCGTCCTCCCGGGTGGGAAGGGTCCTGTAGGGCCTTTTATAGGCGGCGACGCTGGAGGTGATGACGATATGCCCCGCCCGCCCCCGGAAGACCCGGAGGGTCTCCTCCGCGTCGGACTCGTTGAAGCAGATCATGTCGATGACGGCGTCGAAGGTCTCGTCACCCAGAGCCTTCTCCAGTCCTCCCGGCCGGGACCGGTCTCCATGGATGGTCCTGACCCTTCCCTCGAAAGCCAGGCTCCTGGTTCCCCGGTTGAAAAGGACGACCTCATGGCCTCCGGAGACGAGCCGCGCGGTGAGGGCCCGGCTGATGACGCCGGTGCCTCCCAGAATAAGCGCCTTCATGTTTCCGCTCCTTGCACAGGTATGTTCCGCTGGACCCTTATATAGTATGCGAAAAGGGGACGGACCGGAAGGGGCATTTTTCCGCCTCCGGGACGGACGCCCGGGCGGAAAGCGGATCTGCAAGGATTCGGGGAAAATGAAATAAATCTTTTTGACAAAATTGATATGCGGCGATATAATGAAAACGTCACGATGAACGAAATGCACGAGAAGTTCGAAGATGCCATCTCCTCCCTGTCCGTGCAGCTCAGGGCTGCCGCCCGGGCCGTCAAGGTCAGGGGTGACTGCAGCAAGGCGATCATCAGCTCCGGGAACGAAAGGGAACTGCTTGCCGAGGTTTGCCGGATCCTGTCCGAAACCGGCGGCTATAAAATGATCTGGGCCGGGGACACCGACAATGCCCAAGAAAAAATCATTCGCTTCGTCACCGGCATCGGGGTGGATCCGGAACATGTGAAAGAGCTGCGGCTGAGCTGGGGGGAGGACGAGAAGGGCCAGAGCCTGGCAGGCCAGGCCATCCGATCGGGAAGGCCCGCCTCGGCCCGCAGGATCCCCTCCGACCCGGACATCTCGGAATGGCGGAAAAAGGACGCGGAAAAAAGAGGCTACGCCTCCGGGCTGGCCCTCCCCCTGATTTCCGGGGACAGGGTCATCGGGGTCCTGGTCATCAATTCCGCCGATCCCGACGCCTTCGATGAAAACGAATCGGAGCTCCTGGCGGCCCTGGCGGGGGATGTGGCCTACGGGATCTCCGCCCTCCGGGAAAAACTGGCCCGCCAGGAGGCGGAAAAAGCCCTCCGGGCCGGCAGGCGGGTTCTCCTCACCATGATCAACCACATTCCGGACACCATCTTCTATAAAGACGCGGAGGGCCGTTACACCTTCGTCAACAAGGCCAAGATTCTGCAGGCCCGAAACTACTCTCCGGTGAAACTCATCGGCAGGACGGTCTGGGATGTCTACCCCGGAGACCAGGCTCAGGTCTTCGACGACGAGGACCGGCGCACCCTGGAGAGCGAGGAGGGTCTGACGGTATGGGAAGAGAAAATCATCAAACCCGACGGTTCCGTGGAATGGAGGCTCAACACCAAGGTGGCCGTCCGCGGCCCCGGCGGTAAATCCGACGGGCTCATCACCATCGGCCGGGACATCACGGCCCAGAAGAACGCCGAGGCGCTTCTGAAAAAATCCCTGGAGGAAAAGGAGATTCTGCTCCAGGAAATCCGCCATCGGACCAAAAACAACCTGACCCTGATCTCCAGCCTCCTCAATCTGGGGATGAGCGAAGTGGATAACCCGGAATGCCGGGGTGTTTTCCTCAGCGCGAAAAACCGGCTCCGCTCCATCGTCGCCCTGTATCACCATCTGGAAAGGTCCGAATCCCTGAACGACGTGGCCCTGCACGAATATGTGAGATACCTGGCCGAAGCCATTTTTTCCACCTACACCGTGGAACCCGGCCGCATCGAGGTCCGCCTCGACCTGGCGGAGACGGTGACGGACGCCCAGAAAAGCATCCCCCTGGGCCTCATCCTGAACGAACTTCTCACCAACTCGCTGAAATACGCCTTCCCCGAGGGCCGCAGAGGAAAGGTGGAGGTGCGGCTGGAGAACCGGGACGGCATGGCGACCCTGACCGTTTCCGACGACGGTGTCGGCCTGCCCGAGGGGTTCGACGTCGAAGACAGCCCCCGGATGGGGCTCAAGCTGGTGCAGCTGCTGGCGGAACAGATCCGGGGGCGCCCGATCTTCTCCGGCGGCCCCGGACGGGGAACCTCCGTCCGGCTGACCTTCATCCCCTGAACGGCCCGGGCCGGGGCCTTCCTCTTCCAGGGCCGCCTCTGCGGCAGACCACCTTCTCCGGCGGCCCCGGGATTCAGAGGGGCCGGCTTCCTCCGGGAGATTGACAACACCGCCTCCCCTGTTTATCTTTTAGGCACCCTCGACAATTCAGGAGCATACCCATGACCGACTATCTCTGGCTCGTTTTCGCGCTGCTTTCCGCCGCCACCGCCTCGCTGGTGGCCATCTTCGGCAAGCTCGGCCTGCAGGGCATCGACTCCAACACCGCCACCGCGGTCCGGGCGGTCATCATGGCCGCCTTTCTGGTGGGGGTGGTGGTGGCGCAGGGAAAGCTGTCCAATCTGGGCGCCATCTTCGGAAGCAACAAGGCCATGCTGTTCATCGTCCTCTCGGGAGTGGCGGGGGCGGTTTCCTGGCTTTTCTACTTCGCGGCGCTGAAGTTCGGGAAGGTCTCCCAGGTGGCCCCCATCGACCGGCTCAGCATGGTCTTCGCCATGGTCCTGGCCGCCCTGTTCCTGGGAGAGAAGATCGGCCTGCGGGTGGGCCTGGGCGCCGCCCTGATGGTGGCGGGGGCCGTCATCGTCACCCTGGGATAAGGCTCCCGGGCTGCAGGCGGCCCGCCCGGCCGGGGGCGGCCCGGGCCGACCCCCCCGGCTGCTTCCGCCTGCCCCCACGCCGGATCCGCCGGCCCGGAGGCTCTTCCCCCGGCGCCGCGTCCGCGGCTGCCGTCCCCCCCTCCGGGCCCCGGGGGAATCCCCGGTCGGCCGCTGACCGCTTCAACAAATTTCCCATCTATGACATAATACCCCCAGGAGGCGGCCATGGCTTTGGACATGAGTTATAAGGGAAAGGAGATCGGGACCTACACCTTCCAGGTGGACCGATCGAAGATACGGGAACTCGCCGCGGCGGTGGGGGACCCCAACCCCGTTTTCACCGACACCGAAGCGGCCAGAAAAGAGGGCTACCGGGACTGTCCGGCGCCCCTGACCTTCGCCACGGTGATGACCTTCGGCGGCTACCCGCAGATCTGGGACCGGATGACCGCCATGGGCATCGACATCAAGCGCCTTCTCCATGCCAGGGAGGAGTACGAGTACCTGAAGACCATCCACCCCGGGGACATCCTCACCGGAACCATCGTGGTCGAAGCCCTCCGGGGCGGCGCCATGGAGATGGCCACCTTCAAAACCACCTACACCCGGGAGGGCGAACCGGTTCTCATCGCCTCCATGACCATCATCGTGCCCCCGGCGGCGAAAGGAGGAAACCCGTGAAACTGCGCTACGATTCCATCAGCGAGGGAGACGCCCTTCCGGCCCTCACCAAGCCGGAGATAAGCCGGATCCAGCTGATCCGCTACGCCGGGGCCTCGGGGGATTTCAACCCCATCCACACCATCCCCGAATACGCCCGGGAAGCGGGACTGGACGGGGTCATCGCCCACGGCATGCTGATCATGGGCATCCTGGGTCAGATGATCTCCCGATGGGCCGGGGTGGGGAACGTGGTCAAATACGGTGTCAGTTTCAAGAACATCACCCGCCCCGGGGATGTTCTCACCGCCCGGGGTCAGGTGAAGCGCAAGTACGAAGATGGCGGCCGGAAACTCCTGGATCTGACGGTCCACGTCGAAGACGCCGCGGGGGAGATAAAGGTCGAGGGAAAGGCCACGGTCCTGGCGGGATAGCCCCTCCCGCCGCCCCCCGGCGGCGGGCCTCCGACCCCGGGCGGGCCCCGGAGCCCCCCGGACGGCCGTCCGACGAAAAAAATCCGGTTTCCCTTGACAGCCGGAAAACCCAGCCCTTACAATTCATAGAAGTTTCCCGCTGCCTCTGTGCCTGTTTCCGCCTGTGGGGGAAAAAAATCAGGAGGTCACGTCATGAAGAGATCACGGATCGCGATGGTTTTCATGGTCCCCGTCTTCGCTCTGGCAGTCGGCTCTCTCTGGGGCCAGGTGCGCCTCTCCCGGGAAACCGACGGCTGGCTGCGGCAGGCGGAACTGGGGCCCTACGAGTCCCCGAGCTACAACGAGAAGGATCTGTACGAAAAAGCGAAACTGGAAAAGGAGGTGAACGTCTACTCCTACTCCTCCCGGGTCCATAATTTCGGAAAAACCTTTCAGGAGAAATTCCCCGGGATCAAGGTGAACGGCTACGACATGGACTCCACCGAAATCGTCACCAAGGTGCTGGCGGAACAGCGGTCGGGGAACTTCGTGGCGGACGTCATTTTCCTGAAGGACCCCTCCACGGTGCACCATGAGCTGATGCAGAAGGGTCTGGCCTTCACCTATGTCCCGGGGGACATCAAGGCGGTCCTGCCCGAGGAGTTCCAGAAACCCTTCCTGGTCCATCACGTCAGCTTCGACACGGTGGTCTACAACACCGAGGTGCACAAGACCCCGCCCTTCGAGAGTCTCTGGGACCTGACCAAGCCGGAGTGGAAATCCCGGGTCATTTTCTGCGACCCCATCAAGATGCCCGAGTTCGTGGAGGTCCTGGCCACCATCGTGCAGAACGGAGATGCCATGGCCCGGGAGTATCAGCGGGTCTTCGGACAGCCCATCAAACTGAGCAAGGGAGTCAAAAACGCCGGTTACGAGTGGATCCTCCGGGTGCTCCGGAACGACGCCATCATCGCCGGTTCCACCAACGACGTTTCCAACGCCGTGGGCCAGCCCGGCCAGACCCGGCCCCCGGTGGGGATCACCGCCTTTTCCCGGCTCCGGGACAAGGAAAAAAACCCGAAACTGGCCTTCGACGTTTCCTACGACACCAAACCGGTCATGGGGTTCGCCACCGAAGTCATCATCGCCATCGTCAACCAGGCGAAGCACCCCAACGCGGCCAAGCTGATGACCCGCTGGATGATGGGGGACGAGAAAGGCGGGCAGGGCTACGCCCCCTACTTCGTTCTGGGGAACACTCCGGTCCGCACCGACCAGCCCGCGCCTCCGGGCTCCCGGAAACTGGGGGACATGAACATCTGGATGGCGGACCCCGCCTTCGTCTGGGACCACGGTCAGGAGATCCGGGATTTCTGGCTGGCCAATCTGAGGTGAGCGTTTTGCCCGGATATCCGGAAACCACGGCATGAGCCCCCGCCTGCGGCGCTGGGGCCTGAAACTGCGGCAGCCCCATGTGATCCTGGGGCTGCTGCTTCTCCTGGTCCTCATCGGCCTGGTGCTGGTGCCCTTCCTGCAGCTCATCCACGACACGCTGGTCTACCAGGAAGCCGACCTGCGGCTGAACCGGAGCGCCGAGCCCGGGGCCTGGACTTTCTTCCACTACAAACGGGTGTTCGCCAGCGCCCTGAGCCGCAACGTCTTTTACCAGCCCCTGCTGAACTCCCTGGCCACGGCCCTGGCTACATCCTTCACCGCCATGCTGCTGGGGGGGCTCATGGCCTGGCTGGTGGTCCGCACCGACATGCCCTTCAAGAAGACCCTGTCTCTCTTCGCCGTCACCCCCTACGTGCTGCCGTCGTACACCCTGGCCCTGGCCTGGCTGGACTTCTTCAAGAACGAACGGATCGGGGGCGCCACGGGGTTCTTCTCGTTCCTCTTCGGGGTCTCGCCCCCGGACTGGCTGGCCTATGGTTTCGTGCCCATCGTCGTCACCCTGTCGCTGCACTACTACCCCTTCACCTACCTGCTGGTCTCGGGGGCCCTGTCTTCCCTGGACTCCCATCTGGAGGAGTCGGGGGAGGTCCTCGGGGCAAGCCGTTTCCGGATCCTGCGGAGGATCACG
>JAKQWJ010000240.1 GCA_029562045.1 Spirochaetota bacterium
GTCAGGGTCGGGCCGTCTTCGATGACCAGGACCCGTTTTCCCCGGATCACCGACGGGTCGTCCACCCGGATGGGAGAGTCGGCCTCCACCACCACGGCCCGGGGCGCGGCTTTGGCGATATTTTCCTTCAGGATCCTCACCCCCTCAGGAGGCGCGCTGTCCATCTTGTTGATGATCACCACATCGGCGATCCGCAGGGTGACCTCTCCGGGGTAGTAGGAAAGCTCGTGGCCCGGCCGGTGCGGGTCAGTCACGGTGACCATGAGGTCCGGGCGGTAGAAGGGGAAGTCGTTGTTCCCCCCGTCCCAGACAATGACATCACAGCCGGCGGGGTCCTTTTCCGCAGCCCGGAGAATGGCCTCGTAATCGACCCCCGCGTAGATGACGTTGCCCCGGGCCACATGGGGCTCGTACTCTTCCATCTCTTCGATGGTGCAGCGGTGGGCCGCCAGATCCTCGATCCGGGCAAAGCGCTGCACCTTCTGGCGCTCCAGGTCTCCGTAGGGCATGGGGTGGCGGACGGCCACGACCCGCAGCCCCCGGGCCATCAGAAGTTCGATGATCCGCCGGGATGTCTGACTCTTGCCGCAGCCTGTTCTGACGGCGCAGACCGCGATGACCGGTTTCGTGCTTTTCAGCATCGTCGCCTCCGGCGACAGCAGGGTGAAGTCCGATCCCGCGGCGTTGGCCACCGCGGCGACTCCCATGACCCGGGAATAGGGCACATCGCTGTAGGAGAAGACGCATTCCTGAACCTTCAGGTCCCGGATCAGCCGGGGAAGGTCCTCTTCGGGATGGATGGGAATCCCGTCGGGGTAGGAGGGACCCGCCAGGGCGGAGGGGTAGCTCCGGCCGGCGATGTCCGGGATCTGCGTGGCCGTGAACGCCACGACCCGGCGTGTCTTGTCGTTTCGATACAGGCTGTTGAAATTGTGGAAATCTCTGCCCGCGGCGCCCAGGATAATGATGTTTCGTGTCGTCATCGTTGGAATCTCCTTCGGGACGGCAGTGTAGCATAAATATCGTTTCTTGACATCAAGGGGAGGCTTCTCCATAATGAAAACAATGAACGAATTTCTGTTCCCGGCGGCGGCGGTGCTGCTGGTCATGGGGGTGATGCTGCTTCTTGTTTTTCTCGCCACCCGGCGGTCCGGGGGTGGAAAGAGACTCAAGGGGAGGGACAGAAACGCCGTCATCCGGGCGGCAAAAAAGAAGATCGCCCAGAACCCCAGGGACCGGGAGGCCCTGCTGACCCTGGCGGACATGCATTACGGAGATGAAGCCTGGGCCGAAGCTATGGCTTCCTATCAGACGCTGATGGAACTCTGCGCGTCGGACCCCCTGATCAACGAGTTCGAAGTGACTCTGCGCTACGCCGTTTCCGCCATGAAACTGAAAATTTTCGACGAGGCACACAAGTATTTCATGGTGGCCCGGACGCTGAACCCCGAATCTTTCGAGGTCAACTACAACCTGGGCTTCATGGAGTACAAGCTCAAGAATTACGAAAAAGCCGCCGCTCTGCTGAAGGGCGCGCTGTCCCGACAGCCCGACCATGTGGACACCTGGAAGTACCTGGGGCATTCCCTCTACAAGCTGAGCAGGCCCAAGGAGGCCCTGGTTTTTCTAAGAAGGGTCTTCGACAACCGGCCGGAGGACAAGGAGACCCTGTTCGCCGCGGGGCAGTGCTACTCCGAAATCGGCGTGTACGACCAGGCGGTCCGCATCTTTTCCCATCTGCGGCCGGACCCGGTTCTGGGACCCCAGGCGGCCCTCATGGCGGGGCTCATCAATCTGAAGACCCGCCAGTATGACAAAGCGATCATGGATCTGGAAATCGGTCTGCGGCACAAGGAAATCGCCGCCGATGTGCTGCTGGAATTGAAGTATCGCCTGGCGGCGGCCTATCTGGCGAATCAGGAGATAGGCAAGGCCCTTCCGCTTCTGCAGGAGATCAAGGCCGTCAACCCGTCCTATAAAGATGTGGAAACGCAGATCCTCCGCTACCAGGAACTGGCGGGGAACAACAACCTCAAAACGTATCTCGTCGCGGCGCCGTCGGACTTCGTCGCCCTGTGCCGCAAGATAACCCTCTCCTTCTTCCCCGATGCCAAAACCAAGATCGTGGACATCACGGTGCAGACCAGCGACTACGCGGACATCCTGGCGGAGGTGGAAACCGGCAAGTGGCACGATGACATCCTCTTCCGTTTCATCCGCACCTCCGGCAAGGTGGGGGAGCTGGCCCTGCGGGATTTTCAGGTCCGGCTGAAGGAGACCAAGGCGGGGCGGGGTTTCTGCTTCACCGCGGGGGAGTTCAGCGAGGAGGCGGTCCGCTTCGTCGAGGCCCGTCTCATCGATCTCATCGATAAAAACAAGCTTCTCAAGGTGCTGGCGAAGGCGGGATAGAGAGCCACAGCAGGTGGCGGGGCTCCTCCAGAAAGGGGGCCGACAACTCCTCCACCCTGACCGCGTAACCCAGGGCGCGGGCCTCCTGAGCCTCGTCGTCGATCTTCTCCCGCCGGGCCTTATAGGCGGCGATCCGGCCGCCGGGGGCGAGGATCGCCGCCAGACAGCGGAGAGTCCGGCGGTCCAGGGGGCGGAAGGCGCGGAAGGTGACCAGATCGAAGGTTTCCCGGAGCGTCTCCATCCCCCCTTCGAAAATCCGGATATTGGGAAGGCCCAGCAGCGCCGCGGCGGAACGCAGAAAGGCGCACCGTTTCACCGAGGGCTCCACCAGCGTGACGTCGGTCCGGGGCATGTAGATCGCCAGGGGTATCCCCGGCAGTCCCGCCCCGGAGCCCAGGTCCGCCAGGCGGCGGGGTTCCCGCGCCGCGATGGACGCCCGGCCGGCAAGGCTGTCCAGAAGGTGGCGGACCACCAGGTCCCGTCCCCGGGAGCCCACCAGACCGAAGAGGGGGTTCCACTTCTCCAGCTCCCGCAGATAGAGCGTCAGTTTCCGGGCCTGTTCGCCCTCCCCGGGGAGCCCCAGTTCCGCAAGGCCCCGGGACAGGATCTCGTTTTCCGTCATCGGTCCGGGGAACCCCGCCGCTTCCGCAGATGGAGGGTCAGAACCGCCAGGTCCGAGGGCCGCACTCCGGAGATCCGGGAGGCCTGGCCCACCGACAGGGGCCGGAGGGACCGCATCTTCTGCCGGGACTCGGCGGAAAGCCCTTCCGTCCCGTCGTAATCGAAATCCCTTGGGATCCGCAGCTCCTCCAGCTTCCGGAACCGGGCCACCTCCTCCTCCTGGCGCTTGATGTAGCCCTCGTACTTGATGTCCAGCTCCTCCAATTCCAGGAGCTGCCGGGGCCGTTCCCCCAGAGCCGGGGCCAGCGGAAGGAGGTCCTCCAGATTCACCTCCGGGTCCTTCAGCGCCCGGCACAGGGTCTCGCCCCGGTGGCGGGCCACCCTCTCCGGCAGCCCGGAGTCGCTCTCCCGGATCCGGCGCTCCAGCAGAATCCGCCGGATTTCCCCCCGGGCGTCGCTTTTCCCCCGGAAGCGTTCCAGGGCCTCTTCGGTCTGGAGACCCACGGCGCGGCCCTTTTCCAGGAGCCTGGCGTCCGCCGTGTCGTGCCGGAGCCGCAGGCGGTACTCCGCCCGGGAGGTGAACATCCGGTAGGGCTCCCGGGTTCCCCGGGTCACCAGATCGTCCACCAGAACACCGATGTAGGCCTCCGCCCGGGACAGGATCAGGGGCGGCTCTCCCCGGACCGCCAGGGCCGCGTTGATCCCCGCCAGAAGGCCCTGGGCCGCCGCCTCCTCGTAGCCCGAGGTCCCGTTGGTCTGCCCCGCGGTGTAGAGGCCCGAGACCCTCTTGGATTCCAGGCTGGGCAGGAGTTCGGTGGGGTCCAGGTAGTCGTACTCCACCCCGTAACCGGGCCGCATGATCTCCGCCTCCTCCAGCCCGGGCAGAGTCCGCAGGAACCTCTCCTGAACCTCCTCGGGGAGAGAACTGGTGATCCCGTTCAGGTACATCTCCTGGCTGTCCAGTCCCTCGGGTTCGATGAAGACCTGGTGCCGCGGGCGGTCGGGGAATCGCAGCACCTTGTCCTCGATGGACGGGCAGTAGCGGGGGCCCGTGGCGGCGTCCCCGATGAAGGGGGCGAGGTGGAGATTCTCCCGGATTATCCGGTGGCCCTCCTCGTTGGTGTAGGTGATCCAGCAGGGAAGGCTGGGTCTGTCGATGGTATCGTGGGCAAAGGAGAAGGGGCGGTTCTCCTCCCCGGGCTGCTCCTCCACCCGGCGGAAATCCACCGAGCTCCGGCGCACCCGGACGGAGGTGCTGGTCTGGAGACGGCCCAGGGAGAAGCCCCGGCGGCGGAGGTTCGCCCCCAGACCCACCGCGGCGGGCTCGCCCAGCCGGCCGGCGGAGGTCCGGTACCCGCCGATGAAGACCCGGGCCTCCATGAAGGTCCCGGTGGTGAGAACCACCTTCTCCGCCCCGAAGCTCCGTCCCCTCTCGGTGAGGACCC
>JAKQWJ010000249.1 GCA_029562045.1 Spirochaetota bacterium
GGCCCTGGCCCACGCCGACCGGCTGGTGATCATGGACGGAGGCCGGGTGGCGGAGGACGGCCCCGCGGAGGAGACCGCCCCCCAGGCGGGCCGCTACGGCCTCCACCCCCTGGATTTCCGAAGCAGGAGCTTCGGAGAGTACACATGGCTCCCCTCCTGATCTTCCACCACCGGCCGGGGAGGACGGTCCTGCACCGGCTGGATCCCCGGACGAAACTCCTCCTTATGCTCGCCGCGGCGGCGGCGGCCTTCCTGCTCCCCGGCCGGGGCCTGGCCCTCCTGGGGGCCCTTCTTCCCGCCGCCTACGCCGCGGGGCGGCTCCACCCGGCGACGGTGGCGCGGAACGGCCTGGCCATCTGGGTCCTGGTCGCCCTGGTCTTCCTGAGCCGGGCGGCGGGGACCCCGGGAGACCCGGTCCTCTGGGGGACCGTGACCCGGCAGGGGCTCCTCCTGGGAGGCCGGGACGCGGGACGGCTGGTCTTCCTGGTTTTCCTGGGGCACCTCTTCATCGCCGTCACCCCCGTCTCGGACCTGCAGCGGGCGGTGCGGTTTTTCGCGGGGCCCCGGACGGCCCTGCTGGCGGGGCTGGCGGTGGCCCTGATTCCGGAGCTGATGGACTGGGCCTCGGAAACCGCCGCCGCCGGCTCCCTGCGGGGCCTCTCCCCCCGGCGGCGTCCCGTGGCGGCCCTGGTGATCCTGGGGTCCTCCCTGGTCAGAAAGACCGCGGAGAGGGCGGCGTCCACGGCGGAAGCCCTGGAGGCCCGGAACTTCCGCTACGACCGGAGCTGGAAGCCCCTGCGCCCCGGCGTCCCGGACCTGGCGGCCGCAGCTCTTTTCATCGTCGCCGCGGCCGGAGCCGCCCTGATCTGAGCCCTCCCCCATGGTTTCCGGCGCTTCCGGAATCCGCGGAGCCCCGGGGCGGCGGGGACCTCCTGGGCCGCCGACAGCTTCCCGGGGCCGCCGACAGCTTCCCAAGCCCGGCAGCCCGGCTTCCCGGGCGGCAGGGCCTCATCCGGGAGTTTCTCCCGATCTATAGGCAAAGGCGCCGATTTTCGACATAATGTCCCCAGGGCATAATGCAGACGTCCCGGGTCCGCCCGGACAGGCTGCCGGGGCGGGACGTCGAGGAGGAAAATGCAATGAGTCTCAATTTCACCACCAAAGTATTCAAGAAAGAAGAGATCCGCCTGGCGGACACCACCGAATACATCGTGCGGGGGGGGCGGGATCTGTTTCCCCTCCTTCCCCGGGCTTTCGAAGGGATCAGGCAGATCGGCGTCATCGGCTGGGGCTCCCAGGGGCCGGCCCAGGCGATGAATCTCCGGGACTCCCTGGCCGGGACTCCCATCAAGGTCGTGGTGGGCCTGCGGAAGGGTTCCCCATCCTGGAAGAAGGCCGAAGAGGCGGGTTTCACCGCCGCCGGCGGCACCTTAGGAGAGATGATGACGGTGGTGGCCGAATCGGACCTGGTCATCCTTCTCATCGCCGACGCCGCCATGGCGGCGCTGTACAAGGATGTCTTCACGGCCATGAAGAAAGGGGCCACCCTGGGCCTGTCTCACGGCTTCCTGCTGGGGCACATGAAATCGGTGGGAGATAAATTCCCCTCCCATATCAACGTCATCGGGGTCTGCCCCAAGGGCATGGGCCCCTCGGTACGGCGGCTCTACGAGCAGGGCAAGACCACCAACGGCGCGGGGATCAACACCAGCTTCGCCGTGGAGCAGGATGTGACCGGCCGGGCCACCGACTACGCCATCGGCTGGTCCGTGGCCATCGGCGGTCCCTTCACCTTCATGACCACCCTGGAGCAGGAGTACCTCTCCGACATCTTCGGCGAGCGGGGCATCCTGCTGGGGGCGGTCCACGGAATCGTGGAGGCCCTGTACCGGCGCTTCACCTTCCAGGGGATGAGCGAGAAGCAGGCCTTTCTGGAAACGGTGGAATCCGTCACCGGCCCCATCTCCAAGACCATCTCCAAGAAGGGTATCCTGGCAGTCTACGAGGGCCTGGATGGGGAAGGAAAGAAGACCTTCGAGAAGGCCTACTCCGCCTCCTACAAGCCCGCCCTGGACATTCTTTCCGAGATCTACGACGAGGTGGCCTCGGGGAACGAGATCCGTTCGGTCATCATGGCGGGAGACCGCTTCGACCGCTTCCCCATGGGCATCATCGACAATACCCGGATGTGGCAGGTGGGCAAGGATGTGCGGGCCGCCCGGGTGGAAGAGAAGATTCCCATCAACCCCTTCACCGCCGGAGTCTACATCGCCGTCATG
>JAKQWJ010000273.1 GCA_029562045.1 Spirochaetota bacterium
CCGCGGCGGCCTGCAGGGCCACCGGGGCCTCCAGAACCCCCTACCCGTAGATCCTGCCGAAGGCGGCGAAGGCCGCGGCCTGGGTGAAGGCCCCGTCCCTCCCCACCGCCCGGGACAGAAGCTCCCTTTCGTGGGGGGTGATTCCCCGGCGCGCCTCGGCCCGGCCCACGCCTCCGCCGGCGGTCCTCACGGTGATCACCCCGGTCAGGAGGTCACCCTCCACGGAGCTGATGACGGTGTCCGCCGGGAGGGCCGCCTTCAGAAGGCCCACCGCCGCGGCGAAACCGCCGGAATCGTCCTGGACGAAGCCGGAGTGGCTGTGCACATGGCCCACCCCGGCGTGTCCGCAGACCCCCACCGCCCCCCGGGGGCGGGAACTCAGCTCGATTTTCATCGTCGATCTCCCATAAAAAAAGCCCCGAAACCGACGCCATCGCGCGCTTTCGGGACCATGCGAAAACGGCGCCGGCCCCGGCGGGCGGGACCGGCCTCGAAAAACGGTGAAAGGCCCCCGAAGCCGGGGCCTCCCGACTTGTCAGACCTGACCGGTTTTCTTGCTGTCGAAAACCGCCTGGTCCAGCTCTCCCAGCCGCTTGGCGGTGTACACCATTCCCACCGTGTCGCCGGTGATGTTCAGCATGGTGTTGGGCATGTCGATGAGGACATAGACCCCGGCGATCCAGCCGACGATCTCCAGCGGAAGCCCCATGATCTGCAGAAGAACGGCGGACATGATGATCCCGCCCCCGGGAACACCCGCCACACCGGCGGCCATCAGGATCCCCAGGCCGATGATGGCCAGGAGCTGGGGAAAGCTGTACTCCAGGCCGTAGATCTGGGCGGCGAAGACCGCGTAGATGGGCATCTCCGCCGCGCAGGCGTGCATGTTGATGGTGGCCGCCGGCGGCGCGATGAGGTTGACCATGTCGTCAGGCACCCCCGCCCGGCGCTTGGTCACTTCCATGGTGAGGGGAAGGGTGGCGCTGGAGGAGCAGGTGCTGAAGGCCAGGGCCATGGCGGGCCAGATGTTCTTGAAGTGCTGGATGGGGTTGACCTTGGCGATGAATTTGAGGATCAGCGGGTAGACCACCACCAGGATGGTCAGGTAGGCCACCCACTGGGTGACCAGCATCTTGCCGATCCCCGCCAGGACGATGGCCCCCAGGGTCCCGGTGATGTTGGAAATAAGGGCGAAAACCCCGAAGGGGGCCACGTACAGGACGATGCCCACCATCTTCCCCATGACCTCCGCCCCGCTCTGGATGAAGTCCGCCATCACCTGACCCACCTTCTTCTGTCCCAGCAGGGAGATGCAGATGCCGAAGAACAGGGCGAAGACGATGATCTGCAGGATGTTCCCCTCCGCGAAGGACCTCCCGATGTTGTCGGGCACCCACTTGATGAGGCTGTCCAGCAGGTCGACGTTGACTTCCTTCTTTGCCAGCGGGGGAAGGGTTATCCCCACTCCCGGGCGGATGATGTAGGCCCAGACGATCCCCAGGGACGCCGCCAGGGCCGAGGAGATGAACCAGTACCCGACGAAGGTGAGCCCCACCTTCTTGAGCCTCTGCATGTCCGCGATCCCCGCGATCCCCCCGGCGATGGAGAAGAAAATAAGCGGATAGATGGTCATTTTCAGCAGCCGGAGGAAAAGGTCCCCCACCGGGGCGATGACGGTGATCCCCGGCCCCACCAGGAAGCCCGTGACGGCCCCCAGCACCAGACCGACCAGGATCCAGCCGGCCAAACCCATTTTTTTCATTTGTCCTTCCTCCCCTATGATTATTCTTGCACGATCATACAGGTTATGCAGATAATTATCGTATCCGCTGGCCCGGTTGTCAACCTTTCGCGCCGGTCCGCGCCGCCGGAATCGTGGATTTTTTCGGGTCTTCACTGTACATTGTTAGGATGATCTGTTTTCCCTCCGGAGGGCTCCCATGAAAAAATTGAAGAGCGCCGCCCTGGCGCTGATGCTGCTGGTTCCGCCGGTAATTCTTTATCCCCAGACACCCCCCCCCAGGGGGCTGGGCATGGAACCCACACCGAAGAACTTCGACGGCTCCATCCGGGGAGCCACCGCCAGGGCGGGAAAAACCGCCATCCCCCCCAGCGTCGACCTGTCCCCCGGTTTTCCCGCCCCGGGCTTCCAGGGGGAGCAGAACAGCTGCGTGGCCTGGGCCACCGCCTACGCCGCCAAGACCTACCAGGAAAACCTCGAACGGGGCTGGGGGGCGAAGAAAACGGAAACGATTTTCTCCCCCAGCTACATCTACAACCAGATAAACCGGGGCAGGGACGAGGGGTCCACCATACCCGACGCGCTGGAACTGCTGAAGACCCAGGGGGTGGCCACGCTGAAGGCCATGCCCTATGGCGATTACCGGACCCAGCCCAGCCCGGCGGCGCGGCAGGAGGCGGCCCGGTTCCGCGCCGAGTCCTACGCCCGGCTGGACGGGAAGAACATCGATTCCCTGAAGGCCCTGCTGGCGGACGGGCACCCCGTCATCGTGGGGATGAAGACCTACGAAAACTTCCTGACCCACTCATCGGGAGTCTACAGGCGGACCTCCGGGGCCTACCTGGGGGGTCACGCCATGGTGGTGGTGGGCTACGACGATGGAAAAAACGCCTTCAAGATCATGAACTCCTGGGGCGAGGGCTGGGGCGAGAAGGGCTTCATTTATTATGATTACGGCCTCTTCGCCGAACTGCACCATACCGCCATGGTCATGTACGACATGGTGACCAACACTCCGGAGAAATCCCTTCCTCCCAACACGGTGACCGCCTCCGGCGGGTCCTACCGGGACAGGGTGCAGGTCACCTGGGAGCCGGTGAAGAACGCCGATTACTACCTGGTTTTCCGGGCGGAGAAGACTCCGGACTCCTTCGTCAAGGTCGCAGATGTCAGGGGAACGGCCTACATCGACACCCGGGTGAATCCCCGGACCGATTACTTCTACGCCGTAAAAAGCGCGGGCCCCGGAGGCGAAAGCGGCTTCAGCGTCGTCGCCCGGGGATACCTGCAGGCCGAGGCCGAGCTGGGGGCTCCGAAAAACCTCCAGGGAATGCTGGAAAAGGGGAAGATCAAGCTCATCTGGGACCCCGTGGACGGAGCCGAGGCTTACAATGTCTACCGCTGGGATTCCCAGGTGGAACAGTGGAAGCTCCTGGGGACCAGCCGCAACCAGGGCTTCCTGGACTCCCAGATTCCCCAGGGCTCCCGGCAGGAAAGGTACATCGTCACCGCTTTCGCCGGAGGCCGGGAGAGCAAGGCGGCGGAGGGACTCACCGTGGCGATCCCTCCCCCCCCGGTGGTCCAGGCCCCCCGGCCCCCCGCCGCCCCGACGGAGGTCAGGGCCTCCCAGGGCAGCTTCACCAACAAGATCGAGGTCGGCTGGTCCGCCGTTCCGGGGGCGGAGGCCTATATCCTCCGCCGATGGTCCGAAAAGGAGGGGACGTGGACGGAGCTGTACCGGGGCGCCCGCAGCTCCTACGCGGACATCCGGGTGGCGGGACGAAAGGCCCTCTACACCGTGGCCTCCGTCCAGGGGGGGCTGGAGAGCGAACCCTCCGCCATCGCCGAGGGGCGCCTCAAATCGGCGCCCCCCAAGACGGAGCCGAAAAAGTTCGCCGACGAGGACTACCGAAGCGACTTCGACAGGCGGGCGGAAAAGTTTTTCGGGGACGACAGGTTCTTCTCCGATGATTCCTTCTTCACCGGGGAGGCCAGGTTCTTCGACGATTTCGAGGAGGAAAACTTCTTCTTTTTCGATCAGAAAGCCTTCTTCAAATTCGACGAGGAAAAGTTCTTCGGAAAGGAGGACGACTTTTTCGGCGACGGGGAATGGGACTTCTTCTAGAGAACGACCCGGGGCGCACCGGCGGCGTCCGGCCGGCGGTCCGGGGTTTTCCCCCGGACGCCGAGCCCCGGTCCGGGGCGGCCGGCCCCCCATCGGGGGTCCGGGGCTTCCCTCCCCTCCTGGGGAGGCGGCCCCGGGTCCTGGTCCTGGGCTCGCTGCCGGGAGCCGAGTCCCTCCGGCGGGGGGAATACTACGCCCACCCCCGGAACGCTTTCTGGCCCATCATGGGGGTTCTGACGGGGGCGGGGCCCGCGCTTCCCTACCCCGAGCGATGCCGCGCACTCACCGCCGCGGGAATAGCCCTCTGGGATGTTCTGGCCTCGGGGAGCCGCCGGGGCAGCCTGGACGTCCACATTCTCCGGGACTCGGAAGAGCCCAACGATCTGGCGGGACTCATCCTCCGGGAGCCGGGGATCCGCGCCGTGGTCTTCAACGGCGGGAAAGCCCGGGAGGCCTTCCGCCGGCACATCTCCCGCCTCCTCCCGGCGGAACGGAAACTCACCCTCATCAGCCTGCCCTCCACCAGCCCGGCCCACGCGGGGCGGAGCTTCGGGGAAAAGCTCCAGGCCTGGCGGGTCCTGGAAACCCTTCTCCCGGAACCGCCGGACCAAGTCCCCGGAGGCAGGCCCGGGACGGCGCGGTAAAAGAAAACGCCTTCTTTCAAAGCCTGCGGACCGGGCCCCCGGGCGACGAAGCCGCCGTGAACGCCGATGCCCGTCAGGGGGTCCAGGGGGCGGTCCCACCGGGGACAGGGGGTCCGGGGGGCGGTCCCACCGGGGACGGACCCGCGCCTCCGCCGTGAAGGCCAAGCGGCGGCGTCCTCGCCCCAGGCGGGCCTGAGGGAAAAAGGCGCCCCTCCCCGGAGCGGGCTTACAGCGCCGCCGTGAAGGCGGAGCGACGGCTGGGGCAGTTCGGCCGGGGGCAGTGCATGCAGTTCTCGAAACTGGTTTCCGTGGGAAAGAGGATCCCCGAGACGGATTTGGCGGGAATCATCAGGCAGCTCGGGGTGAGCCGGACGCCCACCAGGGCTTCCACATCCCCCAGAAGGGAGAAGAGCCGGCGCTGCTCCGTGATGGGCCAGGCGGGAAGGGAGCCCGGGCTCAGGTGGGCCAGCTTCCCTTCTCCCCGGGTTTCCTGCAGATTTTTCCGCACCGCCCCGAAGGTTTCCCGGAGGTACTCCTCCTTGATGCAGTCCGCCCAGTAGTTTTCCACGATATCCCCGATGCCCCGGGACCATTCATCCAGTTCCCCGCCGCAGGTGACCACATAGGGGTAGACCCGATGCACCCGACCCAGTTTCTCCCGCACCAGGGAGCCGGAGAACTCCACCCCTTCGATGACCACCCGGTCATCGGTCCTCTCCTCCACGAAGGCGTGGGCCAGGAGAGCCCTGGGCCGGGCGATCCCCCGGGCTTCCCGCAGCAGACAGGAGAGGCGCCGGCCGTCTTCAGTGTCCGGCTCCACCGACAGAAGGCGAAAAATCTTTTTTTCCTCCGGCTCCACCGATGGGGCAAGGACAGTCCGGGATTCCATTACCGGACAGGATAGCGCAAAGTTCCGGAGAATGTCAAATTCCCCGGGAAGGACCGAAAAGAAAGCCCGGCTCCCGCCGTCCGAAGCTTGACAAGCGGCGGCGCCTGAACGACAATGGGATTGCACCATCAATTTTACGGGAGGCGCCCATGCCTGAAGACTTCAAGCCGGGTTGTGCCCGGCCGTCCGGAACGGGGCCCGCGGAAAGCTCCCCGGCGGAATCCGCAGGTCACACTACGCCACAGGAGGTAAAGAGGAACATGATCATGGTCGGAAAAAAAGCCCCTGACTTCACGGCCTCCGCCTATCATCAGGGCAAGTTCATCAATGTCAGACTCTCGGAGTACCTGGGTAAGTGGGTTCTGCTCTGCTTCTACCCCGGCGACTTCACCTTTGTCTGAGCGACCGAAATTTCGGCGGTCGCCGAAAAAAACAGCGAGTTCGAGAAACTCGGCGTACAGATCCTTTCGATGAGCGTGGACAGCATCTTCGTCCACAAAATCTGGAACGACAATGAACTCTCCAAAATGGTGAAGGGCGGCGTGCCTTTCCCCATGCTCTCCGACGCCGGAGGGAAAATCGGCTCCGTGTACGGCATCTACGACGCCGACGCGGGGGTCGAGACCCGGGGCCGCTTCATCATCGACCCCGACGGCATCGTCCAGGGCTACGAGGTCCTGACTCCCCCGGTGGGCCGCAATGTTTCCGAATCTCTGCGGCAGGTGCAGGCCTTCCAGCACGTCCGGGCCAGCAAGGGAACCGAGGCCACTCCTTCGGGATGGCGCCCCGGAAAGAAAACCCTGAAGCCCGGTCCCGACCTGGTGGGAAGGGTCTGGGAAGTCTGGAAAACCAGCGAAGCCTTCGACTGACGGAAGGCGCGATGGGCCCGGAGGCCGCCGGCAACGGCGGCTTTTTTTATCGTCCGCCGATCGGGCCGGGCTCCCCCTCCAGGACCGGCGCCTTTTTGCCTCCAGGACCGGTGTCTTTTCCCTCCAGGACCGGCACCCGGCCTCCAGAAAAACCATGTCCTCCGCGCCGGCGATCTCCGACGGTCCGGTGTCTCCGCCTCAGGAAACGCGGAAGCGGTAGACCGTCATGGATCTGCTGGTTTCCCCCGGCGCGATCACCGGGGATGGAAAGTGGGGCCGGTTCACCGCATCGGGGAAATACCCGGTTTCCAGGCTCAGGGCCCCCAGGGGCGCGATGGACCGGCCCCCCGCGATGGGGCCCTCCGGGAGCCCGTGTCCGGAGTTGAATCGCAGCCCCGGAAGGGTGGTCAGCACCTCCATGGTCCTGCCGCTTTCATGGTCCCGGAGCAGGGCCGCCGGAGCCGGGTCCAGGGCCGCCGGGCCGACGGCGAACACCTGGTCGAAACCCTCCGGCCCGACCCTGCGGACGGCCTCGCCTATCCTCCCGGGGCGGGTAAAATCCAGGGCCGTCCCCCGGACCGACAGCACCTCCCCGGTGGGTATCCCCTCCCGGTCCGCCGGAAGATAAAAGGGGCAAAACAGCCGCAGTTCCTGGTTTTCCACGCTTCCCGACCCCATGCCCCCCAGGTTCCAGAAACTGTGGCCGGCGGGGTTGACGGGGGTGGACTCGTCCGCCTCCGCCTCGAAGACCAGCGAAAAATCCCCGTCCTCGCTGAGGGTGCAGGCCAGGCTTATCCGCAGCTCGCCGGGGTATCCCTCCTCCCCCTCGGGGCTGATGCGGTGGAACAGGACCGTGGCCAGATCGGGCCGGAGAAAGGACTCGGCCTTCCAGACATGGCGCTGGAAGCCTTTCACGCCGCCGTTCAGATGATGTCTTCCGGCGTTGACGGACACCTGGTGGGCTATTCCGTCCAGGGTGAAGGAGCCGCCGGCTATCCCGCCCGCGCAGCGTCCCAGGGTGGCGCCGAAACAGTTGCCGTCCTCCTCGTACTCCGCCAGGGTATCGAAACCCAGGGTGAGTTCCTCCGGAGGGCCCGATCTGCCGGGGGCGCGGAAGGAGCGGAGAGTCGCCCCGTAGGTGATGAGTTCGGCGCGGAAACCCGCCTCCGACTCCAGGGTGAAGATCTCCACCTCCCGCCCCTCGGAGGTCCGACCGAAAATGCCGCGATGAAGTTTCATGACCCGACTATAGCATGGGAGAGGAATCGCATCAGCATCCCCGCGGCGGGGATGCCGGTCCGCATCCATGGGGCGCGGAAACCCCCCGCCGCGGCGCCGGGGACGCCCACCGGACCGGCCCCCCGGGATCGGCGGGGAATCAGTTCATGTAGGGTTCCAGAAGCCGGCTTCTGTTGGGGTGCTGGAGCCGCTTCAGCGCCTTCTTCTCGATCTGCCGGATCCTCTCCTTGGTGAGGTTGTACCTGTCCCCGATCTCCTTCAGGGACAGGGGGCTTTTCCCGTTCAGACCGAAACGGAACTGGAGGATATCCGCCTCCTTCCGGGACAGGGTGGCCAGGAGACTGTTCACATCGTCCTTCAGCGACCGGGCCACCACCGCATCCTCCGGAAGCTGGTACCCCTGGTCTTCCACGAAATCCCCCAGCAGGGAGGAATCCTTTTCCGCGTAAACCGGGGTTTCCAGCGACACCAGATCCCGGGAAATGTTGATGAGATCAGCCACATGCTCGGGCTTCATGTTCAGGGTTCTGGCTATCTCCCGGACCTCCGTGTCCAGTCCTGTATCGCCCTGGAGCTGTTTCCGGACCTTTTCGATCTGCACCAGTTCGTTGGCCCGGTTCAGCGGGAGACGGATCATCCGGGACTTTTCACAGATGGCCTTCAGGATGGCCTGCCGGATCCACCAGACCGCGTAGGAGATGAAGTGGTAACCCTTCTCCACGTCGAAGCGCTCGATGGCGTTGATGAGCCCGATATTGCCTTCGCTGATCAGGTCCGACAGGGGAAGACCCTGATTCTGATATTTTTTGGCCACGTTGACGACGAACCGCAGGTTGGCCTGCAGGAGCTTCTCCCGGGCTTCGGGGTCTCCCTTGGCGGCCAGACGCGCGTAGGAGACCTCCTCGTCCCGGGTCAGGAGAGGTATCTTGTTGATCTCCTTCAGATATATGGAAAGGACGTTTTCGTCATCGGACGATATCTTCACCGGGGCCGCTTTTTTCGCTTTTTTCTTCGCTGTTGCCGTCATGACTGCCTCCTGACAATAATAGAGCAATAATCATGCCAGGAACACCGAAAGACGAGGCGCGCAAACTCTTGTATATGAAAGATTTACCAAGCAGGCCCTGCCGATGGAAAACAGCCCCGGCCCATCGTGAGTCAGAAACACCCACTTTTGAAAAAACCTTCCGGAACTGGGTCAAAATCCCTCATTCCCCGCCCCGTAAGGTCTTTCCGAGCGTCCGCAGCAGCGGTGATAGGGCAACCCCGATCCGCAGGGGCAGCTCCCGCCTCCGAAGCCCCGGGAAAGACCACCGGTTCCGCCGGTTTCCGCTGTCCCGCCGGGGAGGTAAAAAAAGGGGAAAACGATGGACACCCCGCGAAAAAGGGCCAGCTTCTGCTCCGGGGTCTTGTCGTCCAGGCTCGTGGCGCTTTTCAATTCCCGCCAGGCGTCGAAAATCAGGTCCCGGATCATGTCCCGTTCCGCCAGAGTGCCGATGCTGCGGGACCTCTTGGACTTCAGATAGCGGCCGACCTGCAGGGAGTAGAAGGCCCTCCAGTCGTCCAGTTCCGCCAGCCCCTGTTTGGCCATTCCGTACTCGTTGGAAAAACGCCGCAGGTGCCGCCGGGCGGGGCCGCCCCGCCGAAGCTTACGGGAAGCGTTCCAGCTCTGGACCGCCGCGTCGTGGAGACCGATCTTCTTCATGGCGATCCCCGTGTGGAAGAGGACATCCGCCAGATCCGCAGCCCTCTCCACCGGACATTCCGCGATGGCGTCCCGCAGAAACCGCAGAGCCGCTCCGGGCTCGTGCTGCCGCAGCTTTCTCAGACCCCGCCTGTAATTCAGACGCCAGCTCTCCATGACATCAATGTAATAAAGGAAACCGGCAACGGCAAGTCGGACAATCCGGAGAGAATTCTTCTTGACCCTCCGCTTTTTCCTCTTTATATTCTGACCAAACACAAAAACACAAGAGTTTTTCATATTGCACAGGAGGAAATCATGAAATTGAAGCCCATCGGAGACCGTGTCCTGCTGAAGGTGGAGGAAGGAGAAACCAAGACCGCCGGAGGTCTTTTCATCCCCCAGACCGCCCAGGAAAAAACCCAGATCGGAAAGGTCATCGAAATAGGGGACGACAAGGACGCCATTAAGGTGAAGAACGGGGACCGGGTCATGTTCGACAAGTACGCCGGAACCAGCGTCAAGATCGACGGGGACGACCACCTCATCGTCAAAATGTCCGATATCCTGGCGATCATCCCGAAATAAGCCGGGACCGCAGGCGGACGATACGGCCTCCCGGGGGGTGATGCCCTCCGGGAGGCTTTTTTTTTATGGGCGAATCCCATTCGCCGGGACTAATTTATTCGTTCGGACGAATAAATTAGTCCCGGGACCGTTTCTTTCTCCCGGAACCTGTTCCCCCCGGAGGCTCGTTTTTCCCCGGGGATTTTTTCGCCGCCGCCTTTTCCCCCTGGAGGCGCTTTTTCCCCCGGGATTTTTTCCCTCCCGGAGGGCTGCCGCCCCCGGGGGCTCCGCCCCGCCGGACGGGCGGACCGTCCGGGGAGGGAAACTCGTCCCTCATCTCCGGGGCTCTCCCCGGCGACAGCGTCCCGGCCTTCATCCGGCCGCCGTCCCCTCCAGGGAGGGGACGGCGGGTCGTCCGGGGCGGGGGACCCGCCGAGGCGAGAAAGTTTTCCAGATCCACCAGCAGGGAGGCGGAGGACTTGATGGACCTCCGGGTTTCGGGCAGCGAGGCCAGAAAGATCCCGCCGTAGTTCTTCGTCAGAAGCCGCCCGTCCGCCACCAGCACCGCGCCCCTGTCGGAGGACCGGCGCATCAGCCGCCCGAAGCCCTGCTTGAACTTCATCACCGCTTCGGGGAGGGAGAGGTCCATGAAGGGGTTTCCGCCCCTGAGGCGCACCAGCTCCATCCGGGCGGTCAGGACCGGGTCGGTGGGCACCCGGAAGGGCAGGCGGCACAGAATCACCAGCTTCAGGGCGCTCCCCGGGGAGTCCACCCCCTCCCAGAAACTGTCGGTGGCGAACAGGACGCTGGAAATCTCGTCGTTGAAACGCCGGAGGAGCCGGGAGCGCTCGTCGTCCCCCTGCCGGAGCAGGGAGATCCCCGCCCCGTCCATGGCGGGCCGCACCGCCTCGCAGGTCCTCCTCAGCATCTCGTAGGAGGTGAAGAGCACCAGGGCCCCCCCCTCGGCGAGGAGAAGGGCGTCGGTGATGAAGCGGGACAGAAAACCGCCGTAGCCCGGGTCCTCCGGCGGCGGCGCGTCGTCGGGCACCCCGATCAGGACATTCTCCCGATAGTTGAAGGGGGAATCGAAGATCTCCTCCCGGACCTCGTCCAGCCCCTCCAGACCGACCCGGGTCTTCCAGAACCGGAAGGATCGGCCCACCGTAAGGGTGGCGCTGGTCAGGACGACGCTGTCCAGGGGCTCGAAGACCGCCTCCCGCATGACCCCGGCGATTTCCAGGGGGGTGGAGACGAAGTTCAGAAAAACGTCCCCGGAGCCGGACCTCGCTTTTTCGATCCAGAAAACCCGGTCCGGCCGGTCCCCGGCGTTCCGGAACTGCTCGCAGACCCCGGCCAGGCCCTCCAGCCGCCGGATCAGCATCCGGGTCTCGTAGACTTCCGGCAGTTCCCGGTCCTCCTCCGCCAGAGACCCTATGATGTCTCCCAGTCTCTGGATCAGGTCGAAGAGCCCCCTTTGGAGGTCCCAGAGCCGGGGAAGGAAGGTCTCTTCGCCCCGGGGCAGGGTCTCCCCGGTGAGACGGAAGTGCCCGTCCCCCTGCAGGAGACCCAGGGCGGAGGACTCCAGGGCGTCCGCGGCTTCCCGGATCCCCGTGGTGAGGAGGAGGACCCCGTTCAGGTCCGCCTGCCCCGCCGCGACGGCGGCGATTTTCGGAAAGAGCCCCGCGCTTTTCCTCCCCCGGGTCCTGACCAGCCTCCCCATGTAGCGGTGTACCGCCGGGCGGCTCAGAGTTTCGGAGAAGAAGCTGGTGGCGCTGTTTTCGATGTTGTGGGCCTCGTCGAAAACCACCCGCCGAAAGGGGGGGAGGACGGCGGTGGTCTCGAACCCCATCCCCTTCACCCGAAGGGCCAGGTCGGAAAACAGAAGGTGGTGGTTCACCACCAGGACCCGGGCCGCGGCGGCCTCCCGGCGGGCCTTCAGGAAAAAACACTTCTCCCGGTGGGGGCAGCGAAGACCGGTGCAGGAGTCCGCCTCGGAGCAGACCCGGGACCAGAGTCCCGCCGGGGGCTGGAAGGGCAGGTCCGACCGGGAGCCGGTGGCGGTTTCCCCGGCCCACCGGGCGACGGCGTCCAGGGCTTCGTCGTCCTCCTGGAAGAGGCTTTTTTCGTCCAGGGCCTCCCGGAGCCGGGAGAGGCAGATATAGTTTCCCCGCCCCTTCACCAGCACCGCCGGCACATCCCGGCCCAGAAGTCCGCGGACCAGCGGGATGTCCTTGTCCATCAGCTGTTCCTGGAGATTTATAGTGGCGGTGGACACCACCACCCGACCCTCGTTGTCCCCCGCCCAGCCCAGGGCGGGGATCAGGTAGGCCAGGGACTTGCCCACCCCGGTTCCCGCCTCGGCGGCGCAGATCCCGCCCTGGTTGAAGGTTCCCGCCACCAGCCGCAGCATCCCGATCTGGGAGTCCCGGGCTTCGTAGGTGTCCATGCGGCCTTCCAGGGCCCCGCCGGGCTCCAGAAGGGCCGCCAGAGCGTCCAGGTCCAAGGGCCGGTCTTTCCGGAGCAGGACCGGCTCCGCCACCACGTAGAGTTCCTCCACCTCGTTGTCCACGATGAAAAACCCGATTCCCCGGGCCCCCAGCTCCGAGGCGACCCGGATATCCGCCCTGCTGGGCCTCATGGACCCCCCGGGGTGGTTGTGCAGAATCACATCCCCTTTTTCCATGTGGGGCATCAGGGCGGGGACGGAGGACTCGTCCCCCCGGGCGGCGGCCGTCACCGCCTTGACCCCTCCGTCGGGGTCGACCCGGCCGACGAAGAGGACCTCCGCCCCTCCGGCGGCCCCGATCTCCTGCCGCATCCTCTCCCGGACGGAGGGGAGGATCCGTTCCGCCGCCCTCATCTCACCAGAACCACCGGACCAGCCAGAACACCGTCATGCCGGTCAGAATCACCGGAAGGAGGCTGCGGGTGCGGATCCCCACCAGCAGGGCCGCCAGGGCCCCCGCCAGCTGCGGCACAGGCAGAGTCTCCCCCCCGGCGGGAAGGACCGAGGGGACGATGATGGCGGTGAGGACCGCAGGGGGAACGAAGCGCAGGGCCTCCTCGAACCACCGGGGAAAGGAGAACCTGTCCGCCACGGCGAACATGGTGTAGCGGATCAGAAAGGTTATCAGGGCCATCCCGCCGATGACCAGGTAGGTCTTCATGGGGCCCCTCCCTCCCGAACGCCGCGGCGGTATGCGCAAAAGAGTTTGACGGCAAACCCCGCCGCCACACCCACCGCAGCGGCGGCGACGAGCCCGAGCTTGTGGGGAAGCCCCTGGGCGGCCAGGGCCGCCGCCCCCGCGGCGACGGCGGCGGTCAGCATGGAGGGGTTCCGCAGATAGGGCACCAGCATGCCGATAAAGGTGACCGGCATGGCGAAGTCCAGCCCCCACTGGGCGGCGCCGGGGATCAGGTTGCCGAAGAGGGCCCCCGCCAGGGAGGCGGCCTGCCAGTTCCCGTACATGGCCAGGGCCGAGCCCAGGTAGTAATAATGCCGGGTATCCGGATCTCCTCCGTCGCCGTAGCGGGGGGCCGCCACCGCGAAGGTCTCGTCGGTGAGCAGGAAGGCCATCAGGGCCTTCAGCGGGCCCGGAAGCCCCCGAACCCCCGGGGCCAGAGTCGCCGAGTAGAGGAGGTGCCGCAGATTGACCACGAAGGTGGTGAGGAGGACGACTCCCGGGGCCGCCCCGGCGGCGAAGAGCCCCAGGGCGATGAACTGGGCGGACCCGGCGAAAACCACCAGGGACAGGGCCATGGTCTGCCCCAGAGAAAGACCGTTCTTCACCGCCAGGGTCCCGAAGATGATGCCGAAGGGAAGGGCCCCGACGATGAGGGGGACGGTGTCCCGGGCGCCGGCCAGGAATTCACGCTTCTTCAGAGATGCCATGCCCTATCAATAACAGAAATCCGCCGAAAAGTCAGGCGGGCAAAAAAGCGGCGCCCCGGCGGGGCGCCGCTTCGTGCGTCACGGACCGCGGCGTTAGAACCCCCAGGCCGCCGCGATGTTCAGGTAGAAGATCGGGGCCCAGGCCGGTCCCCCGCCGGAGTCAGAGCTCCACCGCCCGCCCCGTCCGGGCA
>JAKQWJ010000282.1 GCA_029562045.1 Spirochaetota bacterium
GAAAACGCGGTGGGAGTGGTCCTCACGGGGATGGGGGCCGACGGCGCCGCGGGCTTGCGGGAGATGCGTCTGTCCGGGGCCCGGTGTTTCGCCCAGGACGAGAAGACCTCGGTGGTGTTCGGGATGCCCCGGGAGGCCTTCGCTCTGGGGGGGGCGGAGAAGCTGGTCCCCCTGGAAAGCGTTACCCGGGAAATTCTGGGCGCCCTGGCCGGGGCGGGGTGAGGGAGCCGTGGACGACCTTATACTGGGGATCGGGGACTGGGCTGTGTCCTCCCGCCCCGGTGACACCCTCAAGACCTTCGCCCTGGGATCCTGTGTGGCGGTCCTGATTTACGACCGGGTTCTGAAAATCGCGGGGATGATCCACATCGCCCTCCCCGAATCGGCGGTGGATCCGAAAAAGGCGGAAACCCTGCCCGGGTACTTCGCCGACACCGGCCTTCCGCTGATGATCGAGGAAATGAAAAAGCTCGGGTCGGTGCGCCGGAACGTCTGGGTCAAGCTGGCGGGGGGCGCCACGGTGGGGGAAGCGGGGGAGTTTTTCGACATCGGACGGCGGAACATCCTGATGGTCAAGAAAATCCTCTGGAAGAGTTCCCTGGGGCCCGTTGCCGAAGACACCGGCGGGACCCTTTCCCGGACGGTGTCCTTCGCGGTGGAAACGGGGGAGATCACCGTCACCACTCCCCGGGGGAGTCGAATGCTGTGAGGAGAGATGGAATGGGTTTGCACACGGTCCTGATCGTGGATGATTCCTCCACGTCCCGGATGATCATCCGGCGCTGTTTCGAGATGGCGGGGTACACCGCGGAGAAATTCCTCTTCGCCGCAAGCGGCCGGGAGGGGCTGGAAACGGCGATGAAGGAGAGGGATATCGGGCTGATCATCACCGACATCAACATGCCCGAAATGGACGGCCCCACTTTCATCAGAAAGTTGAAAGAGGAACGGGGAGACCGGGCCATTCCGGTCTGCGTGGTGTCCAGCATCGGGGACGGGACGGAGCTGCGGGGTCTTCAGGCGCATGATATCCTGGGGGTCGTCAAAAAACCGGTGACTCCGGAGAAATTCCGCCATCTTCTGGGAGAGCGGTATGAATGAGCCCGGCGGGATGGAAAAAGCCCGGGCCGCCCTTTTCGGCGCGGTCAGGGACGCTTTCGCCGATATGGCCTTTCTGGATGTCGCTCCCGGGGTTGCCCGGCCGCTGTCGGGAGATACGTTCAGCGGCGCCGTGGATTTACTCCTGCCGCCGCCGGTGAGCATCCTCTGTATCTTCCCCGCCGCGCTGGCGGACAAGATCGCCGATTCCCTCTTCACCGATCGAAAGACGGCCCTGGAGGACAGGATCGACTGCCTCCTGGAAATTCTGAATGTGGTGGCGGGGAACTTCCTGACGTGCCGCTTCGGCGGGGGCTACTCGGCAAGGCCGGGGCTCCCCCGGATCGTCGCCGAAGGAGGGGGTCCCGGGGGCGTCCTCCTGGCCGCCCTGGACCTGGATGCGGAGGGGATCCCTTTCCGGGTGGAGCTGCGCTCCCGCCGCTGATTCTTCGAAGACTGTCCCTGCATGGCCGGGCCGCCGGGAAACGTCTCCGCCGGCCCCGCGTCGTGAGCCCGTCCTTGACCATCGATTTTCCCCCCGGTATACTGCGCACCGACGTCATATTACAGGACAAGGCGGCACAATGAGCGTACGGGTGCGCTACGCTCCCTCCCCGACGGGGCTGCAGCACATCGGGGGGGTGAGGACGGCGCTGTTCAACTATTTTTTCGCCCGGGCCATGGGCGGGGTTTTCATCCTCCGCATCGAGGACACCGACCAGGAACGCTACGACCCCCGGGCTCTCCAGGACATTTACGACACCTACGACTGGCTGGGCATCTCCTGGGACGAAGGACCCCGGGTGGGAGGCCCCCGGGGACCCTATTTCCAGTCCCAGAGGACGGAGCTGTACCGGGAGTACGCGCAGAAGCTCGTGGACTCCGGCGAGGGGTACCACTGTTTCTGCACCGCCGAAAGGCTGGAATCCCTGCGGTCCGGTCAGGAAGCCCGGGGGGAGGGGCAGGGCTACGACCGCCTCTGCCGGGGAATTCCCCCGGAAGAGGCCCGGGCCCGAAAGGCGGCGGGGGAGAAGTGCGTGGTCCGTCTGAAGGTCCCGCTGGAAGGCTCCACGAGCTTTCATGACCGGCTCATCGGCGACATCGAAAGGGCCAACAGGGACATCAACCCCGACCCGGTGCTGCTGAAATCCGACGGCTTTCCCACCTACCATCTGGCCAACGTGGTGGACGATCACTTCATGGGAATCACCCACATACTCCGGGCCCAGGAATGGATACCCTCGGGTCCGCTGCATATCCTCCTCTACCGGGCCTTCGGCTGGACTCCGCCGGAGTACTGCCACCTGCCCATGGTGATGGGGGAGGACGGGAAAAAACTCTCCAAGCGGCACGGGTCCACCAGCCTGGTGGAATTCCGGGATCAGGGCTACCTCCCGGAGGCGATCATCAACTATGTGTCCCTCCTGGGCTGGTCCTACGACGACACCCGTCAGATGTTCTCCAGGGCGGATCTGGAAAGGCTTTTCTCCCTGGATCGGCTGAACAAGGCGGCGGCGGTCTTCGACTACAAGAAGCTGGAGTGGTTCAACGGGGTCTACATCCGGGAAAAGCCCGATGCGGCTCTGAAGGATGAGCTTCTCCCCTTCATGCGACGGGCGGGGCTGGTGGAGGACCCGGCGACGCCGGAACAGGAGGCCGTCCTTCTGGCGGCGGCGCCCCTGGTCAGGGAGAGGCTGCGGTTTCTCGGCGACGCGCCGGAGCTTCTGCGCTTCCTTTTCCGGGACCCGCCTCCCTATTCCCGGGAGGAGCTTCTGCCGAAGAAAACCGAACCGGAGGAGATCCTGCGGTATCTGGGGGAGATCCGGAGCCTCATGGAGGGGTTCTTCCACCGATCGGACCCGGAGAACGAGGAAGAGTTCCGCCTTCTGGCGGAGCGTCTGCACACCAGGCTGGGCAGCCTGCTGATGCCCCTCCGGGTGGCGGTGACGGGCTCCAAGGTGTCCCCGCCGCTTTTCGAATCGATACGGATTCTGGGAAAGGAAAAAACCGTCGCCCGCCTGGTTGCGGCGATGGAAATGCTTGCTGCTCGAGAATGAGGGAGAAACGAATATGGCGGAACTTACCATGGAAACCCTGGTTTCGCTGTGCAAACAGCGGGGCTTCGTTTTCCAATCCAGCGAGATCTACGGAGGGCTTTCCTCGGCCTGGGACTACGGGCCCCTGGGGGTGGAGCTGAAGAACCGGATCCAGCGCTTCTGGTGGAGGGAGATGACCCAGCTCCAGGACAACATCGTGGGACTGGACGCGGCGATCATGATGCACCCCCGGGTCTGGGAGGCCTCGGGGCACGTGGAGAGCTTCACCGACCCCCTGGTGGACTGCAAGAGCTGCAAACAGCGCTTCCGGGAGGACCTCATTCCCGAAGACAATCTCAAAAACCGGACCTGCCCCGAATGCGGGGGGCCCCTCACCGAAACCCGAAAGTTCAATCTCATGTTCAGAACCCATATCGGGCCGGTGGAGAACGAGGGCTCCATCATCTATCTCCGCCCCGAGACCGCCCAGGGGATCTACGTCAACTACCGGAACTGCATGCAGTCCAGCCGCCTGAAGATCCCCTTCGGCATCGCCCAGGTGGGCAAGGCCTTCCGGAACGAGATCGTCACCAAGAACTTCATCTTCCGGACCTGCGAGTTCGAACAGCTGGAGATGCAGTTCTTCGTCAAGCCCGGGGAAGACGAGAAATGGTTCAACTTCTGGAGGGAGAAGCGGATGGAGTACTACCCCAAGATGGGCATCCGCCCCTCCAAGCTCCGGTGGCACCGGCACGGGAAGGACGAGCTGGCCCACTACGCCAAGGACGCCTATGACATTCAGTACGAGTTCCCCATGGGATGGCGGGAACTGGAAGGGGTGCACAACCGCACCGATTACGACCTGCGCCGCCATGGGGAGTACTCCGGCAAGGACCTGAGCTACCTGGATGAAGAAACCAGGGAGAGGTACATCCCCTACATCGTGGAGACCTCCGCGGGGCTCACCCGGAGCGTCCTCATGGTTCTCTCCGACGCCTACGAGGAGGAGACCCTGGAGGGGGGCGAGGTCCGCTCGGTGCTACGCTTCCATCCCCTCCTGGCGCCCATCACCGTGGGGGTCTTTCCGCTGGTAAAGAAGGACGGCCTGGCGGAGATCGCCCGGAAGGTCGAGGAGGATCTGCGGGAGGAATTCACCACCTTCTACGACCAGAGCGGCTCCATCGGCCGCAGG
>JAKQWJ010000062.1 GCA_029562045.1 Spirochaetota bacterium
CCGCCCGGATGCAGGCCACGTGCCTCCCGGGGTCGATCTCCCGGAGCGGCGGGTCCGCTGCGCGGCAGGCCTCCTGGACATGGGGGCAGCGGGGGGCGAAGCGGCAGCCCGGCTTCGGGTCGATGGGGGAGGACAGTTCCCCCCGGAGGACCGCCTCGTCCCGGAAGCCCCCGGGTTCCAGCGCCGGGATGGCCGCCACCAGGGCCCGGGTGTAGGGGTGGCGCTGCCGCCGGAACAGCTCCCGGGCCGGGGCCCGTTCCACGATCTGCCCCAGATACATCACCGCGATCTCGTCGGAGATGTGCTTCACCACCGACATGTCGTGGGTGACGAACATGTAGGTCAGTCCCAGCCGGTCCTGCAGGTCCTGCATCAGGTTCAGGATCTGGGCCTGCACCGACACATCCAGGGCCGACACCGGCTCGTCGCAGACCAGGAATTTGGGCTCCAGGGCCAGGGCCCGGGCGATCCCTATCCTCTGGCGGCGGCCCCCGTCCAGCTCGTGGGGGTAGGCGCCGTAGAGACGGTCCGACAGCTCCACCTCCTCCATGAGGGCCCTGACCCGCCTCTCCAGCTCCTTTTTGTCCGCCACCCGCCTGTGGATGATCAGGGGCTCGCCGATGATCCGGCTCACCGTCATCCGGGGGTTCAGCGAGGCGTAGGGGTCCTGGAAGATGATCTGCATCTTCTCCCGCAGACGGCGCATCTCCTGGGCCGAGGCGGCGGTGACGTCCCGGCCGTCGAAGCGGACCGTCCCCGCGGTGGGCTCCACCAGCCGCAGGATCGCCCGCCCGGTGGTGGTTTTGCCGCAGCCCGACTCCCCGACGATCCCCAGGGTCTCCCCCTCCCGTATATCGAAGGAGACATCGTCCACCGCGTGGAGGTCCCCCCGGTGGGTGGAAAAATATTTCTTCAAGCCCCGGACTTCCAGGATATGTCCTCCCTCAGCCATGGGTCCTCCTCATCGTGTTCTCCATGACCCCCTCGTACATCAGGCACATCACCCGCCTCTCCCCCACCACGGTGGAGGCCGGGGTCCTTCGGCGGCAGACCTCTTCCGCGTAGGGACAGCGGGGGTGGAAGACGCAGCCCGGGGGCAGACGGGAGGGGTCGGGCATGAGCCCCCCGATGGGGGCCAGGCGCTCCCGGTCCAGGTCCAGCCGGGGTATGGAGTTGAAGAGCCCCTCCGTGTAGGGGTGCAGGGGCCGGGCGAAGACGTCCCGGAGCCCCCCGAACTCCAGAATCGAACCGGCGTACATGATGGCCGCCTTGTCGCAGATCTGGGCCACCACCCCCAGATCGTGGCTGATCATCACCAGGGAGGTGTTGAACTTCTCCTTCAGACTCCGCATCATCCGCAGAACCTGGGCCTGGATGGTCACATCCAGGGCGGTTGTTGGCTCATCGGCGATGATAATTTCCGTATTGCACGCAAGCGCGATGGCAATCATCACGCGCTGTTGCATGCCGCCGGAGAGTTGGTGCGGATAATCCATCATCCGCTCTTCAGGGGAAGTGATCTCCACCATTTTGAGCAGCTGGATGCAGCGGTCATAAATCTGCTGCTTGTCCATGTCCGTATGAACGCGGAGCACTTCAGCAATCTGGTTGCCGATGGAGAACACGGGATT
>JAKQWJ010000328.1 GCA_029562045.1 Spirochaetota bacterium
CCCGTCAGACACCGATGGGCGCCTCCGTTTTTATGAATGCCCGGGCCTTCCGGAGCAGAACCGCCCCGGGAAGCCTGCCCGAACCCGGTTGCGATTTCCTTCAGGGGCCGGTTGCCGGTTTTTTTTAGGCTCCCGGGCGCCGCCGGTTTTATGAATGCCCGGGCCTTCCGGAGCAGAACCGCCCCGGGAAGCCCGCTTCCGGGGGGCGTTCATTTCCCGCCCAGGAGATCCTCCAGACGAACGCCCTGCCCCGCCGGGACGGGACGAACCAGCGGACGGCCCAGGGCCAGATCCCAGAGCTCGGGACGCATGCCCGGCCGCAGGTTCTTCTCCGACCGGAGGAGGGCGGAGTTCGCCCGGGTGAGCGTCTCCCCGGCGGCGATGTCCCCCAGGGCGAGAACGCTCCGGTTGGTGGTTCCGTAATTGCCCGCCTCCGCCGGGGCGAGACGTTTCACCCCGTCCCCCAGGGCGGCCTTCACCTTTCCCGGTCCATAGGCCGCCTCCAGGGCCTCCCGGACCGCGTCCTTCCGTCCGGCGGAGACTTCCGTCTCGGCGGACCGGATTTCCCGCACCATCCGGGAGAAATCCCCCGGAGACAGGGCGATGGGGTCGTCCAGCCCCCCGCCGGTCCTTTCCAGGGTGATATGCTTCTCCACCATCGCCGCCCCTTCAGCCGCCGCCAGAACGGGAACCAGGACGGGGTCCCGGGAGTGGTCCGACACTCCAACGGGCACGCCGAAAACCGCCGCCAGATTCGGGATCAGCCGGAGGTTGTACTCCTCCTCCGGGGCGGGATAGGCGGTGACGCAGTGCAGGATCGTCAGAGGGGGGACCCCCGCCGCTCCCCGAGATCCCGGCCCGCGAGGAGCATGGCCTCCTTCCAGGATCGCCAGAGCCCTTTCCAGGTCCCCCAGGGTGGAAACCCCGGAGGAGAGGATGACGGGCCGGTGAAAGGAGGCCACCCGGCGGAGCAGGGGGAAGTGGTTCACCTCCGGTGAGGCGATCTTGACGACCTCCGTCCCCAGTTCCCGGAGGAGGTCCGCACTTTTCAGGCCGAAGGCGGAGGCCATGAAGAGGAGCCCCCGGGCCTCCGCCAGGTCCTTCAGTTCGGCGTAGAATTCCCGGGGCCGCTCCAGGGAGCGGAACCTCTCGTACAGGGGAACGGGGCCCCCGGGGAGGTCCACGGCGCCGGACCGGGGGTGGAGGATCTCATCCGCCAGAACCACCTGGAACTTCGCCGCGTCGGCCCCGGCCTCGGCGGCGGCGGCGATGAGCTCCCGGGCCCTGCCCATGTCGCCCTCGTGGGCGGTGCCGATCTCGGCGATGATGAGGGCGCCGCCCCGGTCTTCCGGGGCGGCGGGGCTGCCGGCCGTCACGGGGCGCCGCCGGCTTTCAGGACCGGGGCCCAATGCGGTCGAAGCCTGTATAGGGAACCAGCCGGGGAGGTATCCGGATGGAGCCGTCGGCCTGCTGGAAGTTTTCCATGACGGCGATGATGCCCCGGGACACGGCGATGGCGGTGCCGTTCAGCATGTGGACGAAGCGGTTTCCCCCCTCGTCCCGGTAACGCACCCCCAGCCTCCGGGCCTGGTAATCGGTGCAGTTGGAGGTGCTGGTCACCTCGCCCCACTCCCCCCCCTCGCCCCGGCCGGGCATCCAGGCCTCAATGTCGAACTTCCGGTAGGCCGGGGCGCCCAGGTCTCCGGTGCAGGTGTCCACCACCCGGTAAGGGATGTCCAGTCCGGAGAAGATCTCCTCCTCCAGAGCCAGGAGCCTACCGTGCCAGGCCTCCGATTCCTCCGGGAGGCAGTACACGAACATCTCCACCTTGGTGAACTGGTGCACCCGGTAGAGGCCTCGGGAGAACTGCCCCGCCGCTCCCGCCTCCCGTCGGAAACAGTGGGACAGACCCGCCATCCGTATGGGCAGCTTTTCCTTGTCCAGAATCCGGTCGGCGTGATAGCCCCCCAGGGTGATCTCCGCGGTCCCCACCAGGCAGGTCCCCTCGCCCTCGATGGTGTAGATGTTGCTCTCCGGCCCCCGGGGGTTGAATCCGATTCCCTCGACGATCTCCTCCCGGGCGATGTCGGGGGTGATGACGGGGGTGAAGCCGTTCTGTGCCAGGATATCCAGGGCGTATCGGGTCAGGGCCAGCTCAAGGAAGACCGCCTCGTTCTTGAGATAGTAGAACTTCGTCCCCGACACCTTGGTGGCGGTGTCGAAATCGATGAGATCCAGTTTTTCCCCCAGCTGCACATGGTCCAGCGGCCTGAAGCCGAAGTCCGGCGCCCGGCCCACCCGCTTCAATTCCCTGTTGTCGGTGTCCATCTTTCCCACCGGGGCGTCGGGGTGGGCCATGTTGGGGATCTTCGCCGCCTCCTCGGCCAGAGTCTTTTCCTGCCCCGCGAGCTTCGCCTCCTCCGCGGCTATCTCCTCCTTCAGCCGCCGCCCCTCCTCGACGAGGGCGGCCCGGGCCTGGGCGTCCAGAGGGCCCTTCATCCGGGAGGCGTTCTCGTTGCGCCGGGTCCGGAGAGAGTCCAGATGCCGGGCCTGGGCGTTCCGCTGGTCGTAGAGCCGGGCCACCAGAGCGGCGTCGGCCTGGATGTTGCGGTTTCTGATGTTCTGCTCCACCGCGGGGAGGTTCTCTTTGAGGAATTTCAGGTCAATCATGGTAGGAGGATAATAGCCCTTCCCGGCGGACCTGGCAAGGAGATGCTGAAGGGCCTGTTCCCGGTAAACAGAACAAACCGGTCAATCCGGACAAGCCTGAACCGGATTGGAAAAACAATTAATCTCCTCTCCTGCGGTCCGTGCGGAAAAAAACCGGAATATTTTCTTTTCGCGGGTTATAAAATACAATGATAGCCGTCACAGACGGGCTCAATCCGAACGGTCCGATTCGCGCAGGGGGAAGATGACTATCCACACGATATGGAGCCGGTAAAAATCTTATGCGTCCTGGTCTATGCTCTGTCCCTTTTTTCATGTGGAAAGGGCGACCATTTTTTTAACGATCCCACATATCCCGCCGATTCATCTCATGAACTGCGCAATATCCCCTATGGGGAAGACCCGACTCAGATCATGGATATTTATTTACCCGCCTATAGAAGCGATTCCACCAAGGTTTTTTTCTTGATCCATGGAGGAGGATGGAGCGCCGGGAGCAGGGCGGATATGGAAAGTTATTACCATAACCTGAAGTCGCTGTACCCGGAACAGGCCATCGTCAATCTGGAGTACCGCCTGGGGACGGAGGCGAGTCCGGGATACCCCAAACAAATAGAGGATATCGGTCTTGCCCTGGAAGAGATCAAAAAGCCGCGATACGGAATTTCCCAGGATTATTTTTTGCTGGGGGTTTCCGCCGGCGCCCATCTGGCCATGCTTTACGGTTACAAATACGACACCCCGCATTCGGTCAAGGGCATATGCAACACCGTGGGCCCCGCGGATTTCACCGATCCGTCTCTCGCAGGAAATGAGGCCTTCGCCACGGCCCTGTCTTTTTTTATCGGCCCCGAAACCTACGGCCAGAACCCCGGCCTTTGGGAAGAGACGAGTCCGGCTTGTCACATTACTTCACGCGCACCGAAAACAATCTCTTTTTACGGATCGGAAGACCCTCTCGTTCCCCCCACACAGATGGACCTGCTGCATGGCGCACTGGACACGGCGGGAGTGTACAATGAGAAAACGATGTACACCGGTGAGGGGCATGGGGGCTGGAATCCCGGGAACACCGCCGATTACAGCGCCAGGCTGATACATTTCATTGATCAGCATTTCATCGGCAACTGACTCGGATCAGGCTCCTTCCAGTTCCCGGGCCCGGAGAGAGGCCGCTTCCACGGCACGCATGACCCCGGCGGTGAAGCCTGCGTCCTCCAGTTCCTGGAGACCCGCGATGGTGGTCCCCGCCGGGGACGCCACCCGGGAAATCAGGGCCGCCGGGTTCTCTCCCCCCGCCCGGAGGACCGCCGCTGCCCCCTCCACCACCGAAACCGCCACGGCCAGGGCCCGGTCATAGGCCAGCCCGGATTTGACGCCCCCCAGGGCCAGGGCGTGAACGAAGGAAAAGACGAAGGCGATGCCCGAGCCGGACAGGCCGGTCATCACCGGGAGGAGGCTCTCCGGCACCTCCACCGCCCCGCCCAGAACGGCGGCCATCTCCAGGGCCTCCCGCCGGAAGCCCTCCCCCGCCTGGTCCCGGGGGAGGTCGCCGAAGGAAACCCCCACGGCGGCTTTCCCGTGGACCGCCGCCAGGTTCGGCATGAAGCGGGCGAGGTAGGGACTGCGGAGATGCCGCCCGAGACGGGCCAGGGTCTTTCCGGCGACGATGGAAATGAACTTCCTGTCCCGGCTGTGGGGCGAGATGTTCTGGAGCAGAGCCTCGGCGTCCTGGGGCTTCACCGCCAGAACGACGATCTCCGCGAAGGCGAAGAAATCCTCCAGCCTTCCGGTGAAATCTTCGGCGCCGAAGGACTCCTTCGCCGCCGCCGCTCGGGCGGGAACCGTTTCCACCACTCCCAGCCGGACTCCTCCGGGAAGGCGGGGAAGCCCCGCGGCGAAGGCTTCCCCCATGTTCCCGAACCCGATGATGCCGATGTTCTTCATTCCCCGATTGTACCGCGCCGGGAGGCCCGGTTCAAGCCGCGCCGCCGGCCACGCCACACGGCCGGTTGCCGCGCCGTCGGCCACGCCACACGGCCGGCTGCCGCGCCGCCGGCCACACCACACGGCCGGCTGCCTCGCCGCGCCCGGCTGCGACGGTGGCG
>JAKQWJ010000344.1 GCA_029562045.1 Spirochaetota bacterium
TGACCGGGTTCAGGGCGAACTCATCGAGAAACTCGTCGATGTCGAACTCCAGCTGGGTGTACAGCAGTTTGGGCGTCCCCTTGGGGTTCCCCGGGGCGGTGATGTAGGCCCCGAAATCGGTGAAGTTGTTTTTCGACAGCACCAGCATCCGGATGGGGTTGATCTCCGCGTAGATCCGCAGCTGGTTCATCGACGGCTTCGGTTCGAAGGGAGCGGGCTTCAGCTCCAGGGAGTAGCCCGCGGGAGTGGTGAGATGCAGCGACCGGATGGCGGAGAAGCTCATGTGCTCCAGGATCCGGTAGGACGCGATGAACTTCGTCGCCTTGGGGCGCCCGTCCTCGTGGGGGACGAGCTGACTGAAACCCCGGTCGATGTCGAAGTACTCGTGCCGGAAATCCGGGTCGATGTCGGCGAAGATCATCCTCCCCTGATAGTCCCGGGAGGACCCCACCGTGTAGTGCCGGGCGAACTGCTCCGGGTCCAGCTGGGATGCCACCAGGGCGGGGTTGGGGTAGCAGATCATGTACAGACGGGATATGTATGTCATGACTTATCTCCAGAAGTCTTTCAGCATCGGCGCTATCACCAGAGAGATGATGGCCATCAGTTTGATCAGGATGTTCAGGGCCGGCCCGGCGGTGTCCTTGAAGGGGTCCCCCACGGTGTCCCCCACCACGGCGGCCCGGTGGGCGTCGGAGCCCCGGCCCCCGGAGGCGCCGGCTTCTATGGCTTTCTTGGCGTTGTCCCAGGCTCCGCCGGAGTTGGACATGAAGGTGGCCAGGGTTACCCCCGAGACGGTGACCCCCGCCAGGAGGCCCGCCAGCATCTCGATGCCCCCCAGGAACCCCACCCCGATGGGGGCCGCCACGGCGATGAGGCCCGGAAGGAGCATCTCCTTCAGGGCCGCCCCGGTGGAGATGCCGATGCATCTCTTGTAGTCCGGCTCCTCCAGCTCCAGCAGGATTCCCGGCTTTTCCTTGAACTGCCGGCGCACCTCCTCAATCATCGCGAAGGCCGCCTTCCCGATGGCCGTCATGGACAGGGCGGAAAACAGGAAAGGGATCACCGCGCCCAGGAACAGTCCCGCCAGAACGGGCACCCCCGTGAGGTCGATGACCGCCAGCCCCGCCTGCTCCCGGAAGGCGGTAAACAGGATGATCGCCGTCAGCGCCGCGGAGCCGATGGCGAAGCCCTTGCCGATGGCCGCGGTGGTGTTGCCCACGGCGTCCAGCTTGTCGGTTATCTCCCGGACCTCCGGGGGGAACTCGCTCATCACCGCCAGGCCCCCGGCGTTGTCCGCGATGGGTCCGTAGGCGTCCACGGCGAGCTGGATGCCTAAGGTCACCAGCATCCCCAGAGCGCCCACCCCCACCCCGTAGAAGCCCGCCAGGCCGTAGCTCCCCAGGATGGCGGCGACCACCACCACCACCGCGGGGAAGCAGGAGAGCATTCCCATGCCCATGCCGGTTATCAGATTGGTCGCCGCCCCGGTTTCCGAGGAGCGGACGATGGCGTTCACCGGGCGGGTGTCGGTGCCGGTGAAGTACTCGGTGAGCATCCCGATCAGGGCCCCGGCGGCGAGCCCCAGCACCACGGCCCCGTAGATCCGTGGGGCGCCGATGCCGCCGCCGATGGTCCCCTGCCCCAGGACCAGCCGGATCAGCGGATAGGCCAGGACGACGGAGATCAGGGCCGCCCCCAGGGAACCCACGTTCAGGGCTCTCTGGGGGGACCGGCCTTCCCTGACCCGGACGAAGAGGATCCCCAGCATCGAGGCCCCCACCCCCAGGACCGCCAGCAGAAGGGGAAGCCCTGCCAGCTTGAGCCGCAGGACCTCCGCCGCCTCCCCGGCGGCGTCGGGGACCACCGCCAGCCCCAGGATCATGCAGCCGATGAGGGAGCCTACGTAGGATTCGAAGAGGTCCGCCCCCATCCCCGCCACGTCCCCCACATTGTCCCCCACATTGTCGGCGATGACCGCCGGGTTGCGGTGATCGTCCTCGGGGATTCCCGCCTCTATCTTTCCCACCAGATCCGCCCCCACATCGGCGGCCTTGGTGAAGATCCCTCCCCCCACCCGGGCGAAGAGGGCGATGGAGGAGGCTCCCAGGGAAAACCCCGACAGAACGGGAAAGCCCGCCTCGGAAAGGGCCTGGACGCCGCCGCCGAAGAAGCGGATCATGAAAAAGACCACCACGAATACACCGAAGAGCGCCAGCCCCACCACGCTCATCCCCATGACGGAGCCTCCGGAGAAGGCCACCTTCAGGGCCGGGTTGATGCCTTTCTCCGCCGCCTGGGTGGTCCGGGCGTTGGCGGCGGTGGCCACCCGCAT
>JAKQWJ010000049.1 GCA_029562045.1 Spirochaetota bacterium
GGCGGAGGCCGTCGTTCGGGGCCAGGTCAGAAAAGGTCTGGACGGAATCTCCGAAGCGGGCCTGGAGAAGATCACCCTGGCCTACGAGCCGGTCTGGGCCATAGGCACGGGGAGAAACGCCACCCCCCAGGACGCCGACGCCATCCATGGAGTCATTCGCCGGGAAGTGGCGGCTCTGTACTCCCCCCGGGCGGCGGAATCGCTGCTCATCCAGTACGGCGGCTCGGTCAAGGGTGACAACGCCGCGGGGCTTCTCACCATGCCCAATATTGACGGGGCCCTGGTGGGCGGGGCCTCCTTGAAACCGGAAACATTCGCTCCCATAGCGATGTTCGATAGATGAGAATCTCGAGGGAAACACAATGGCAATCGTAAGCGCGACTTTGCTGGTCATTTTCGTTCTCAGCGCCCTTCTGCTGATGGTGGTGGTCCTCATGCAGGACGAGCAGGGAGAGGGACTGGGCGGCCTCTTCGGAGGCGGAAGCTCCACGCCTTTCGGCAGCCGGTCCGGCAACGTGCTGACGAAAATCACTTCCATACTTGGCGCGGTTTTCATCCTGACCTCCCTGGGCCTGGCCTGGTCCAACCGGACCCCGGAAAGCGGCGACGTCCTGGGGGCGGCCCGGAGACAGGAGGCGGCGGGGGAGAAGTCCCTGGATTGGTGGAAAACGGAGCAGGAATCGGTGAAACCCGCAGGGGAACTCCCCGATTCGGCGCCTCCCGCGCCATCCAAATAAACAACGGGGGCCGCTGAAAAGAAAACCCCCTGAAGAAAGAGGGAAGAATGCTGCTGCAGGACATTTTTCCGGTTTCCAGGATTAAAACGGATCTCGAAGCCGAGGACAAGGAAGAGGTTTTCGAGGAACTGGTGGATCTCCTCGTGTCCGACCGAACAATCGGGGCCGACAGGGACGAGATTCTGGCGGCCATCCGGGAACGGGAAGAAAAGATGTCCACGGGGATCAAAAACGGCATCGCCCTGCCCCATGGAAAGACCGGGGCCGTCCGAGGCATCGGGGGGGCGCTGGGAATTTCCCGCCGGGGAATCGATTACGACGCCCTGGACGGCGAACCGGTCCATCTGGTGGTTCTTCTGGTCTCGTCCAAGGACGATTCGGAAAGGCATCTCACCACCCTGAAAAAAATGGCTCTCCTGCTGGAAAACCGCGAATTCTACCAGAGCATGATCGGGGCGGAGGATCCGGAGAAGGCTTTTCAGATCCTCAGAAGCCACGAAAATCTCCTGGGTTATCAGGACAGGTAGCATGATGGAATCGGATTTTCTCAAAAAGCTCCTGGAAACCGAACAGCAGGCCAAGCTGCTGGTGCAGGAGGCCGGAAGCCGGGCGGACGCGAAAATCCGCGAAGCCGCCGCCGCCCTTCAGAATCGGCTGCAGGAGGAGAGAGAATCCCGACTGGTGGAGCTGGACCGGGAATACGCCGCCTTTGCGGAGAGTCTGAAGGAGCGGCGGAACACGGAACTCCAGGAGTACGACGCGCAACTCGAAAAGGAACCGGTCTTTCCCGACAAGGCTTTCCAGGCCATCCGGGAAGTCCTGTCGGAACCATGATGCAGGCTTCCCGATACGCGTTCATCCATGGAAAAATTCACGGCATCATGGCGAAATCCTACGTGGATTCCCGGATCGAGTCGCTCCTTCGCTATGCCAACCTCCTGGAACTTTCCCGCAGACTTTTTCCCTCCCAGGAGGTGTCAACCCTGGAACGGGACCTCATCCGGGACATTCAGCGGAAATTCGAAAACCAGACCATCGCCACCCTGGTTAAAATTCTGTCCTATCTTCCCAAACCGCCGGCCATTCTGGTGCAGGTTCTGCGGGAGTACGACTACCGGAACCTGAAGACCCTGCTGCGGGCCAAAAAAACCGGCCTGCGGGATCTTCCCCTCTGGGACATCAGCCCCTACGGGGAGGTGCCGCTGGATTACGACGGGTTCCCGGAAAACCTGAAAGATACGGGCTTTTGGGACCTGGTCTCCCGAATGGGGGAGAAAGAGCTTTTCGACCTGGAGTTCGAGCTGGACAAGAGATATTACGCCGAGCTGGCGGGGCACGCCGCCGACCTCCCCGCCCGGGAACGGAAGATCATGGGACCCCTGGTCTCGCTGGAGATTACCCTGCAGAACCTGATCTGGTCCCTGAGACTCCGGTATTACTTCTCCCTGCCCTGGGAGAAGGTCGAGAAACTCCTCTTTCCCACGGGTTACGGGGAAATTCCCCTCCTGGCGAAGAACCTCTACGCCCTGCCCTTCGACGAGCCCGCCCAGTGGGAGAAGAACCGGTACGGACGGATCCTGAGGGCGGGTCAGAGCGGGGAGATCACCCCGGAAGGCGCCGAGGGGGCGGGGATGAAACACCTCCACCGGAGGATCCGCCGGGTGTTCTACGGCCGCCCCTTCACTCTGTCCTCCCTGTACGCCTTTTTCCGGCTGAAGCTCTACGAGGCCGGCCTGGTGACCAGC
>JAKQWJ010000003.1 GCA_029562045.1 Spirochaetota bacterium
GAACGGCTGGTGTTCCCGGCGCGGGGGCCATCATGCTGCTGATGGTTCTGGAATCCATCGGCATGCCCGTCAAGGAAGGGACCGCGGTGGCCATGGCCTACGCGATGATCCTGGGCATCGATGCGGTCCTGGACATGGGCCGCACCAGCATGAACATCACCGGAGACATGGTGGGAACGGTTATTGTCGCCAAGAGCGAAAAAGAGCTCGACATGAGCAAGTGGAAATGATCAGGGTATCGTAATACGTCGGCGCGGGACCCGGGTCCGCGCCGTTTCTTTCTTCAAGGGAGCGTGCATGAGTCGGGAAAAGATCATCGTGATAGGCGGCGGCGTGGGGCCCATGGCGGGAGTGGCGCTCCACGGGAAAATCATCGAAAACACCCTGACGGACGGGACGGACCAGTCCCATCTGGAGGTTTTTCATTTCTCCCGGTCGCCGTCGATCCCGGACCGGACGGAGTTCATCCTGGGCAACATCACCGAGAACCCCGCTGCGGCCATGGCGGAAACCTTCGCCATCGCGATGGAGGCGGTCACGAGGACGAAAAAAAAGGCGGTGGGAGGAATCCCCTGCAATACCTTCCATTCGCCGGTGGTGTTCAAGGAGTTCAGCCGGATTCTCCGGAAGGAGAAGGTCCGCATTCCCGTGGTGCACATGCTGCAGGAAACCCTGGTCCTTCTGCGCACCGTGGTCAAGCCGGGCGGCCGGGTGGGCATTCTCTCCACCACCGGGACCCGGAGCACCGGGGTGTACCGCAGTCTTCTGGGGCCCGAAGGGTACTCCGTCCTGGAGGTGCCGGAGGAGACCCAGGCGGAGATCCAGGAAGCCATTTACAACCGGACCTGGGGAATCAAGGCGGTGAGTCCGGTGACGGAAAAAGCCCGGGAAACGGTGCGTTCCATGGCCCATCTCCTTATCCGGGGGGGGGCGGAGGCGGTTATACTGGCCTGCACCGAGCTTCCTCTGGCGATGCCGGAGCAGTCCTTTCAGGGAGTCACCCTGGTGGATCCGGTGGTGGCCCTTGCCCGGGCCCTGATCCGGGAAGCGGCGCCGGAAAAACTCAAACCCATCTGAGAGGCTCCGTCGCGGTTTGGTCGGGATCCCCGGCCCGGAACACCGCCGTCAGGATCGTCTTCATGCGCCCCAGGAGCCCCCGGCCCCGATGGGTCCCGTGACTCTCCCCTTTTACGGGACGGGGCTGGGGGGCAGGAGATACGGGGCCAGCAGCTCCCGCAAAGGGCGGCTGACCAGGGCGCAGATTTCCACGCCCCGCTCGGTGTAATCCTGGGAGATGATCCTCCCGTTCTTCCGTAAAAGCGAAACCAGGTCCTGCCTGTCCCGGGGGAGTTCCCAGCAGAGGCTGACGTACTCCGAGGAAAGAACGGAGTCGATTTCCGCCAGGAGACCCGGCAGTCCTTCACCGGTGGCGGCGGACAGGAGCGCCGGGTTCGGGTAATCTTCCATCGTTTGCCGGATGAGGTCCAGGTCCCGACAAAGGTCTATTTTATTGAAGGCCGTGACCACCGGTTTGTCCTCCGCGCCGATCTCCCGGAGGACTTCCCGGGTGGCCGACGCGTGGCTTCTCATCTCCGGGTCCGAGGCGTCCAGGACATGGATCAGAAGGTCCGCTCCGGCGGTTTCCTCCAGGGTGGCCTTGAAGGCCTCCACCAGCCGGTGGGGAAGCTTGCGGATGAAGCCCACCGTGTCGGTGACCAGGACGGTTTCCCCCGAGGGCAGCCACAGCTTCCGGGTGGTGGGATCCAGGGTGGCGAAGAGTTTGTCCTCCACCAGGACCCCCGATCCGGTGAGGGCGTTGAGGAGGGAGGATTTCCCCGCATTGGTGTATCCCACCAGGGAGACGACCCGTATCCCCGTTCGTTCCCGAAGGCTCCGGCGGGTTCTGCGGTTCTTCCGGACGTTTTCCAGTTCCCGTTTCGCCCTGTCGATCCGGGCCAGCACCCGCCTCCGGTCTATTTCCAGCTGGGTTTCGCCCGCGTCCCGGGTGCCCTGCCTGCCTCCCCGCTGACGGGAAAGGTGGGTCCAGGCCCGGGTGAGCCGGGGAAGGGAATACTCCATCCGGGCCAGATCGACCTGGAGCCGGGCCTCCCGGGTGAGGGCCCGGCGGGCGAAAATTTCCAGGATGACTTCCTGCCGGTCGATGACGCAGAGCCCCGTCAGTTCCTCCCAGTTCCGCTGCTGGGACGGGGAGATCTCGTCGTCGAAGACGATGAACTCCGCCCCCGCCGCCGCGGCGGCTTCCCGGATCTCCTCCGCCTTCCCCGAACCCACGAGGTATCGGGGAAAGGGAGTCTTCAGGTTGACCACCGTTTTCTCCGCGGTTGCGAGACCGATGTTGGCGGCCAGTTCCGCCAGTTCGGCGAGGTGGTTTTCCGTTTCCCGGGGATTGTGGGAAGGCCCGCGGACTCCCACGAGAAAGGCGCGTTCCGGCTCCGGCGTGGTCATGGGAACAGTATATCCCGGGCGTCTTCTCCAGAGCAATAAGAAGGCCCCCGGCCGTTCAAGAATCCCGGCTGTCGCCTCCGGGACCGGGGCCGTGAGGGAAGAGGGACCAGAGAAGGTCTTCCGGGGGCCTCGCGACGGCGCGGATCTCATTGCCGTTTTTGGGATCCGTGAAGGCCAGCTCCCGGGCATGGAGATGGATGCCGCCCCCGGGGTTGGACCGCCGGGCGCCGTACTTGAGGTCTCCCTTGATGTGCCAGCCCATGGCCGCCAGCTGAGCCCTGATCTGATGGTGCCGGCCGGTGAGAAGCTCGATTTCCAGGAAAAAATACCGCTGGGACCCGCCCAGGAGCCGGTACCGGAGGGAGGCCGTCCTGGCGCCCCTCCGGGGATTTTCGTGCACGTGGACCTTGTTCCGGCGGTGATTGAAGGTCAGGTGATGCTCCAGCGTTCCCTCCCCGTCGGGGGGCGCGGCGGTGGTGACGGCCCAGTAGATCCTCCTGATTTCCCCGCTCTGCAGAAGGGCGGATCCCCGGGCCAGGCTCCGGGGGTTTTTCGCGAAAAGAACGGCCCCTGTGACAGGCTGGTCTACCCGGTGCAGCAGGCCCACGAAGGGGGTCCGTGCGGCGGGAAGGGGGGCGCTCCCGGAGATGCCGCCCCCGGCTCCGGCGCCCCGGTCGTGCTCTTCCCCGGAGGGGCCGCCCCCGGAGGGGCCGCCCCGGCCGGACTCTGTACCGGGGAAGCCGTCCCCGGCGCGGGCGGCGAGGAAGGCCGCGAGCCTTCCCTCCAGGCTGTCCCGGCCGGAGGCGTCGGACTGGACCCGGATGAAAAGGGTTTTGTTCACCGCGATGAAGTCGTCGTTTTCAAAAAGGATGTCCATCGCGCCGTTCCATCACCTGCGCAGAATCTTTCGCAGCGCCCCCAGGAGGGTGTCCACGTTTTCCTTCTTCGCCGAGTAACCCATGAGGCCGATGCGCCAGATTTTCCCCGCCAGGGCTCCGAGGCCCGAACCGATTTCGATCTTGTGAACGGCCCTCAGCTCCTTGCGCACCGCGGCATCGTCGACGCCTTCGGGGATCAGGACGGTGTTCAGCATGGGGAGCCGATGCGGCTTCTCCACCAGCATGGACAGCCCCATTCCTTCCAGGCCGGCCACCAGATGCTCATGGGCTTCCCGGTGCCTCTTCCGCACCGCCTCAAGCCCCTCCTCCCGGATAAGCTGCAGCGCCTGATACAGTCCGAAGTACATGTTCGCCGGGGCGGTGTGGTGGTAGGCCCGGGGGGAGCCGTCCCAGTATTTCATCAGCAGGTTCATGTCCAGATAGTAATTGGGCACCGGCGCGGACCTCCCCGCCGCCTTTTTCATGGCGCCCTCGGAAAAGGTCACCGGGGACAGGCCGGCAGGGCAGCCGATGCATTTCTGGCTGCAGCTGTACAGGGCGTCTATTCCCCATTCGTCGGCACGCATTTCCAGCCCTCCCAGGCTGGTGACGGCGTCGACGATGAAAAGAGCCCCCGCCCTCCGCGCCGGAGGCCCCAGATCCTGGATGGGGTTTTTCACCCCCGTGGATGTCTCGGCGTGCACCATCCCGAGGATCTTGTACGCCCCGGAGGAGAGCCTCTTTTCCACCTCCTTCGTTTCGATGGGTTTCCCCCAGGGGAACTCCAGGGTGTCCACCACCGCTCCCAGGCGTCGGGCCATCTCGGCCAGACGGGCGGCGAAAAACCCGTTGACGACCACCAGCATGGGGTCCCCCGCTTCGATGAGGTTCACCAGGGTGGCCTCCATTCCCGCGGTTCCGGTGCCGGAGATGGTTATGGTCGCCCGGTTGGCGGTGCCCATGACGAGCCGGAGACTCTCCTTTATCCCGTCCATCAGTTCGAAAAACTGGCTGTCCATGTGCCCCAGGGTCCGTCTTCCCAGGGCCCGGTACACCTCCGGCGGTATCGTCGAGGGGCCGGGGCCCAGAAGAAGGACATCATCCAGGGATTCCAGAAGATTTGCCATGCCTCACCTCCTATCAGCTCTGCCATCATAGTAACCCCAAGCCGCCGGGGGCGCAACGCCGGGGCGCTGTTTTCCTTCGGGCGGCGGAGTCCCGGGGCTCCCGGGACTCCGGGAACGCCGGTTCCTCTGGTTCCTCGCAGTCTCCGCGCCGCCTCACCGGCGATCTTCCCCTTGCAATCCTCCGTCCCCCGGTCCAGACTGGCGGCATGAAAAATGCCCTTTCTCCGCCGATGAAGGCGGCGGCGGCCGGTTTCGCGTCGATGCTCTGGGGAGCGGCAGTCTTGGCCGGCTGCGCCCACGGCCCGTCCCCCGGCGGGCCCGGGGAGTTCGGGACGCTGCTCGCCCGGGAACTGGGTCCCCTCCATATCCGACCGGCGATGCCGGCGGGGATGACGGATCCCGTCCAGGTCCGGAAGGCGATGAGGGACGCGTCCTTCCCGGGGGTCCGACCCCCGGCGGGGACGGAGGATGGATTTCCTCCCGGAGCGGGGACGGAGGATGGATCGCGGTCGAAGATGGGGGCGGCGGAAGCAGTTCCGGAAGCCCCGCACGGGACGCCGCTTCCGCCTCTCCGGGGAGTCCCGGGAGAAGGCCCGGCGCGGGGCCCCGCTGAAACCCGGTACCGGGAGTACTTCGGCATCGATGATGTGTGCCGCCGCACCGGGGTCCATCATAGGATGGGGATGCTGGCGGACGGGGAGCCCGCCCTGGGGGTCCAGTATTTCATCCCCCCGGGACGGAGGAAGGGGACCGTGTTCCTGGCCCACGGCTACCTGGACCATTCCGGACGGCTTCTGCCGCTGATCGAAGCCGCCTCCGGGGCCGGGTTTTCGGTCATCGCCTTCGACCTGCCGGGGCATGGCTTCTCCGGGGGGAGTAGAGGGGAGATCGGCGGCTTCGACGAGTACGGGGCGGCGGCAGGCCGGGTCGTCGGGGCATTCTCAGGCGCGGCCGGGGACGGAGGAGGCTCCGCCGGAGAAGGCGCGGCCGGGGACGGAGGCGCGGCTCCGGGAGGGGCCGGGGGGGACGGCATGGGCGTCCACGAGGTCGGGGGACCGCCGCTCTTCCCCCGGCCCTGGATAGCCGCGGGCCACAGCGCCGGGGCGGCCTCTTTTTTCATATACCTTCATTCCCTGGCCCGGGACGGCCGGCCCTCCCCCTTCGACCGGGTGGTTTTCATCAATCCGCTGGTGCGCTCCGCCCGCTGGCATCTCAGCATGCTGGGGCTTCGCCTGATCGGGGGCCTCGTGGGGAGCCTGAAGCCGCTGACGGAGCAGGACTCCCTGCTGGGGGTGGATGTTTTTCCCATGTCCTGGGCCCGGCGGCTGCGGGACTGGAACCGGCGGGTTCTGCACTACCGGCCCTTCTCCCAGCCCGGACTTCTCATCCAGGGTCTGGAGGACAGGGTTGTGGATTTTCGGCACAATCTGCCCTTTCTTGCCGGAAAGATGCCGGACCTGAACGTGTCGGTCGTGGAGGGGGCCGACCATGTGCCGTACACCGGAAACGAGGCGAACCGGGAGATTCTCCGTCTTTTCGTCCAGGGTCTGGAAGGGTCGCCGTAGCGCGGGGAAGCCCTCCGGGAGTCCGGTTCCGGTGGGGGGCGCTGCCGCGCTCCCCCCGGCAGGCCCGCCCGGGGAGCGGGGCCGGACAACCTCGGCCGGGTCCATATCGGCTCAGTCCCGTGCGGGGAGAGGTTTCTGTTTGACAAAGGGGAAAGGGCGGTCGTATAATTTCGCCAATCCGGCCGACAACATCCGGTGGCCGGAATGAAAAAGGAGAGGTTATGACAAAACGTATGGCAGTGGCGTTCCTCCTCGTAGCCCTCGTCGCCGCGGCTGCGGTGCAGGCCGGAGGGAAGTCTGAAGGGGCCGCGGTTCCGGTGCGCAAGATGCGCCTTTCCTGCAACAACCCCCCGGGGACCCCTCCGACCATGGGCTACGAGTTCCTGTCGGGACGGATCAAGGAAATGACCGGCGGCGAAATCGACATCGGGGTTTTCCCCAGCGGGATGCTGGGAAGCGAGCGGGAGGTGGTCGAACAGGTTCGGGCTGGGGCGGTGGAAATCGTGCATGTCTCCGCGGGCTTCCTCGGGGCCTTCGTGAAGTCCGTGGACGTCTTCAATGTCCCGTATCTTTTCCGCGACCACGCCCATTACTGGAAGGTGATGACCGGCCCCGTGGGGCAGAGGATCGCCGCGGACATCGACCAGTACGGGGCAAAACTCCTTATGTGGGTGGAAGGCGGGTCCCGCTCCTTTTACAACAATGTCCGTCCCATAACGAAACCGGAAGACCTGGTGGGCCTGAAGATCCGCGTCATGGGAAGCCCGGTGATGATCCAGACGATGAAGTCCCTGGGTGCCAACCCGACCACCACAGCCTACGCGGAGGTCTACAGCGCCCTGCAGACCAAGGTCATCGACGGGGCAGAAAACAGCCCCACCAGCGTCGCCAGCATGAAGCACAACGAGGTGGCCAGGTACTTTTCGCTGAACGAGCACATGAAGATCCCCGATCTGCTGATCATGGGCAACGTGTCCTGGAACAAGCTCAGCGACAAGGACAGGGAGGTCTTCAAAAAGGCCGCCGCGGAAGCCCAGGAGTTCTGCAAGAAAGAATGGTACCGCCAGGAATCCATTAATCTGGAAGCCTGCAAAAAGACGATGATCATCAACGAAATTCCCGACAAGACGGCGTTCATCAACGCGGTGAAGCCCCTGCACGAGGAGCTCAGATCCAAGTTCGGAGACCTGATCGACCAGATCAAGGCCATTCAGTGAGGCTTTATCCCTGAAAAAGCGGGCGGAACATCGGTTCCGCCCTTTTTTTAAAGAGGAACCGTATGAAAACCTTTACGCGCGTCATGGATGGGATAATGGCCGCCGCGAAGTGGTTTCTGATCGTGGTCCTGGGGGTCATGACGCTGGTGCTTTTTTTCAGCGTTCTGAGCCGCTATCTCATCGGCAAATCCTTCCCCGCCTCCGACCCCCTCGCCCGGTTCGGACAGACGTGGATCATGCTGATAGGGTCGTCCATCGCCCTCCGAAAGGGCCTGCATATCGGCATCGACAATTTCATCAACATGCTCCCCGGGAGACTCCGGCAGATCGTGCTGCATATAAATGCGCTCATCATTCTGGCCTTTTCCGCCGCGATGACCGTCCAGGGTTTCAAGCTCATTACAATCGCCAGCGATCAGACAGTGCCGGAGATGGGGATCCCCATGGCCTGGATCTACTACATGATCCCGACGGCGGGGATTCTTCTGATGCTGACCAGCGTCGAGATGTTTCTGAAGCGGGACATCGTCTCCATGGTGTCGAAGGAATAGGGGGAGATCATGACGACTTTCATCCTTTTCGGCGTCTTTTTCCTCGCCATCGTCATGGGGATCCCCATCGCCATCGCCGTGGGCATCTCCTCGCTGGCGGCGGTCCTCTACGCGGGCATCCCGGTTTTCGTCGTTTTTCAGAGGATGTTCGGGGGGGTGGACAGTTTTTCCCTCCTGGCGATTCCGTTTTTCGTGTTCATGGGGCATGTGATGGATACCGGCGGCATCGCCCGGCGCATCGTGGGGTTCGCCAACATCCTGGTGGGACGGGTCCGGGGGGGGCTCGCCATGGTCAACGTCGTGGACAGCATGTTTTTCGGCGGCATTTCCGGGTCCGCGGTGGCTGACACGACGTCCATCGGGGCGATGCTGATCCCGATGATGATCGAATCGGGGTACGAGAGAAACTTCACGGTGGCCATCACCATCACCTCCTCCACCATGGGGCTCATCATCCCTCCCAGCAACGCCATGATCCTGTATTCCTTCGTGGCCGGAGGCATCTCCATCGCGGGACTTTTCGCCGCGGGGGTCATTCCCGGCATCCTTGTGGGTGTGGGTCTGGGCATCGTGGTCTATATCGTGTCGGTGAGGCGGAACTACCCGCGGCACCCCACTCCGTCGCTGAAGGAGGCCCTGGTTATCGTCCGGGAAGCGGGCCTCAGTCTGGTCCTCGCCCTGGTCATCGTCGGAGGAATCCTGGGGGGCGTCTTCACCGCCACGGAGGCCGCCGTTTTCGGCGTGGTGTATGCCGTTTTTCTGACCATGTTCGTGTACAAGGAGATGACGTTGAAGGACCTGCCGGCGGTGATGCTCAGAACGATTGAAACGACGGCGATCGTCATTTTCCTCATCGCCACCTCCACCGCCTTCTCCTACGTCATGGCCGCCGAACAGGTTCCCAAGGCCCTGGCCGCCTTTCTGCTGAGCCTCTCCTCCAATAAGTACGTGCTCCTCTTCATCATCAATATCCTGCTGCTCCTGGTGGGCATGGTGATGGACATGTCCCCGGCCATTCTCATATTCACCCCCATTCTCCTCCCCATCGTGACGGATCTGGGCATGTCCCCGATCCAGTTCGGCATCATGATCATCGTCAACCTGTGCATCGGCTGCGTGACCCCCCCGGTGGGGGGCGTCCTGTTCGTCGGCCTGAGCCTGGGCCAGACGACCATACCCCGGCTGCTGAGGCCCCTCCTGATGTTCATCCTGCCGATGCTGGTGGTTCTGCTTCTGGTCACCTACTTCGAGCCCGTCACGATGCTGCTGCCGAAACTCCTGTACGGGAGATAGGGGGTCTTCATGAGCGCGCCTTGTCATTTTCGTTCCCGGGATCTGCGGGAAGGGATGCCTCCGGCGGAACTGGGGCTGGAGTTCACCACGGTGCGGCGGGTGGAACGGATTCCCGGAGGCCGCGCCCTTTTCGAAACTCGGGACACGGTCGTCCCGCACCCCAATGTGGGCAGTCCCGCCGGGAGGATAAGCTGTGTCTACTGCATGACCGCCACGGTTCCGGGGAAGCGTCAGTTTATGGATCTGCGGATTCAGAAGGAATACGGGGAGACGTTCGAATGAAAAGACAATTCAGATACGCCCAGAGTTCGGCGGTCTATTTCAACTACAGTCTGCGCTACGCCATCGAGAATCTGGCCGATCTGGGCTACGACGGCATCGAGGTCTGGGGCGGACGCCCCCATGCCTATCGGGACGACCTTCTGGATGAGCTGAAGGATCTGCGGGACCTGACGGAGCGCCGGGGGATACAGGTCTGCAATTTCATCCCCGCCCAGTTCCGCTATCCCTCCCTTTTGTGCTCGGACAACGAAAGGATCAGGAAGGACTCCATCGAATACATCCGCTTGGCCATGCGGAACGCCCGGGCCCTGGGCTCCCCGTCGGTGAGCCTCTGCCCCGGCATGGTGCCCTGGGACCGGGACCTGGAGACGGGCCGCCGGCAGCTGATGAAGAGCTTCCGGGAGCTGGCGGAACTGAACAGGGATTACGGCCTCCAGCTCCTCATCGAACCGGCCCACCGCTTCGAGACCAACCTGATTCTCACCATCGAAGACTGCGTCAAAGCCCTGGACGAGCTCGCCGACCCCTCCTTCGGCATCCTTCTGGATGTGGGGCACTGCCACGTCAACGGGGAGGACCTGGCGGAGGCGGTGAAGCTCGCCGCCCGGTATCCTCTGCACATCCATCTGGATGACAACATGGGGGACGCGGACGCGCACCTGGATCTGGGGGAGGGGACGATAGATTTCCGCCGCTTCAGGGAGGGGCTGGAGGCCGTGGGTTACTCCGGTTTTCTCTCCATCGAGCTGGGGACCAGGTACATCATGGAGCCGGAGAAGGCCTGCCGGTCGGGGCTGGAGAAACTGCGGCGCCTGTTCGGCTGAGGCGGGCGGAGAACAGTACCGGCGGGACGTTCCGGGAGGAGACCCTGGAAATCGACCCCGGACCCTCTCCGGGGGAAGGCCCCGGGGGCTTCAGCCCTCCCACCGGTCCAGGGCTTCCGCGCAGCGCTCCCGGCCGTAGGCCACCAGTTCCTGGGCCTTGTAGAATTCGAAGAGTCCAGCGGATTCCTCCGCGATCTGGATCAGAACATCCGGCGGGTTTCTCTCCAGGGCGCACCGCGTCAGGCCGTGCTGCATGAGCTGGACCGACCGGGTCACCAGATTGAAATACCCGATTTCCCGATCCTTCCTGCCCCCCTGTTCCGCATGGTCCCGGTTGCCCAGAAGGGCATCCCACCTTTCCAGCAGGGCGGCGATTTTCTTGCTGTGGGGGCGGATTTTTCTCCCCTGGTCGGCGAGGATCGGCTTGTCGTAGGGGATCAGGGAGGTGAGGTCCACCGCGACGAGGATGTCTCCCTTCTTCCTGTCCGCATGCTCCAGGGGCAGGGGGTTCAGAACCCCGCCGTCCACCAGAAGAAGGTCCCCCTGGGGAACGGGGGTGAAGACCGAGGGGATGCCGATGGAGGCCCGGATGGCGTTAGGAAGACTGCCGGAGCGGAAAACCACCTCCCGGTTTCCCCGGATATCCACCGCCACCGCCGCGAAGGGAAGGGGAAGGTCCTGGATGTCCACCTCCGGGATCATCCCCAGTTCCCCCAGGCGTTCGAAGATCCTCTCCCCCTTGATGAGTCCCCGCCCGGACAGGGTGAAATCCACGAGGCGCAGGATGTCGATCTTGTCCATGGGGAGGATCCAGTTTTTGTAATCCTCCAGTTTTCCCACCGCGTAGAGCCCCCCCACCACGGATCCTATGGAACAGCCCGCAATGGAACGGATCCGGTAGCCCCGGGCGGTCAATTCCTCGATGACGCCGATATGGGCCAGTCCCCGGGCCCCCCCGCCGGACAAAACCAGCGCCACCTCTCCGGATTTTTTCTTTTTCATGGTTCCCGCCTTTTTCAATTATACTGTTTTTTCCGCCGGTTGAGATGGGAATGAAAAAGAAGCGGTGATGTTGATGACACCTGCGCAAGGCCCACGAAATGGTTCCCCACGGCCGGATCGACTTCGATGTGAAAAAAAGGATTTGACAAAACCCCGGTATTGTTTCAAAATTCAGTGCCGAAATATCCTGAAGCAAGGAGTCCGCCATGAACAAGCTGAAGCCCGATCTGTCGAATCTGGAAGAAAGTTTTCCCGGGGATTTCACGCCCGACCAGATCGCCCGGGCGAAGACGGCCTTCTATAAAAAACTGTCCATCATGGCCCACGAGTTTTACGGCGGAAAAATTCAGGTTCTTCCCAGGGCTCCGGTGCCGGGCTTCAATTGGTTCAACGTCTGGTACACTCCCGGGGTCTCCAGCATTTCCACCACCATCAGAGACGACAACGACCGGTCTTTCGACCTGTCCATTCGGGGCAATCTGGTGGCGGTGGTGAGCGACTCCACCCGGGTCCTGGGGGACGGGGACTGCACCCCTCCCGGGGGGCTGGGAGTCATGGAGGGCAAGGCCTTCCTGATGAAGTACCTGGGCGGCGTCGACGCTGTCCCCCTCTGCATCGATTCCCGGAACGCCGGAGGCGAGCACGACCCGGACAGGATCATCGACTTTGTGAAGATGTGCCAGCACAGCTTCGGGGCGATCAACCTGGAGGACATCAGCCAGCCCAACTGCTACAGGGTGCTGGATGTTCTGCGGGAGGACTGTCACATTCCGGTCTGGCACGACGACGCCCAGGGAACGGCCAGCGTCACCCTGGCGGGGGTCATCAACGCGGTGAAGCTCGCGGACAAGGACCTCTCCAAAGTGCGGATCGTCATGCTGGGCGCCGGGGCGGCCAACACCGCCATTGCCCGGCTTCTGGTGGCCGACGGGGCGGACCCGCAGAAGCTGGTGGTCTTCGATACCCGGGGGTCCCTGCACAAGGGGCGGGAGGACATAAAAAAGGACCCCCGATTTTACCGGAAGTGGGAGATCTGCGAAACCACGAACCCGGAGCGTTTCGCCTCCATCGAAGATGCCATGAAGGGGGCGGACATGCTGATCGCCCTGTCCAAGCCGGGGCCGGACACGGTGAAGCCCCAGTGGATCCGCTCCATGGGGAAGAAGTCCATCGTCTTCGTCTGCGCGAACCCGGTGCCGGAGATTTACCCCTACGCGGCGAAGGAGGCGGGGGCCTTCATCGTCGCCACCGGCCGGGGCGACTTTCCGAACCAGGTCAACAATTCCACCGGTTTCCCGGGGATTCTGAAGGGGGCTCTGCTGGCCCGGTCCCGGAAGATAACCGACGGCATGGCCATCCGGGCCGCCCATTCCCTGGCGGATTACGCCGTGAAACGGGGAATTCACCCGGAAAACATCGTCCCCACCATGGACGAGGCGGACATCTTCCCGGTGGAGGCGGCGGACGTGGCGGTCCAGGCGGTGGAGGAGGGTGTGGCCCGGAGCAGCCCCTCCTGGGACGAGGTCTATCAGGCGGCGAAAAGGGACATCACCCAGGCCCGGGAGATATCCCATGCCCTGGTGCGGGACGGCTTCATCCGGCGGGTCCCCGAGACGATGCTGGCAGAGGCCCTGGCGGCGGCGGTGGCGGCGGCACGGGCGTGACGGCGGCGGCCGCTGCGCGGAAATAACGGAGCGGCGGCCGCTGCGGAGAAATCGCGGGATGAAAAATTTCTCTTGACGCGTTTTGATTCCTATGATAATTTATATCATCTGGCTTGCACAGCAGGTACTTGTGTTCTTGGCTGCGTGAAGGGGAAAATAGTTCTGCGACCTCAGACAGTTGTAGCGATTGAAAAAATCCAATTCTTACTTCCTGAAAGCGGTAACCATCTTTCTGATTCCGGGCCCAGCACGGAGACACGGGTGGTTTATCGTCGATAAACCCCAGAGAATGTAGAAAAGGGTCAGGAGACCCAAAGGAACGAGAAGACAATGGCGAACAAATTGTATGTCGGAAACCTCAGTTACAGCACCGACGAGCAGGAACTGCAGAACCTTTTCTCCCAGTACGGGGAAGTGACCTCGGTGAACATCATCACCGACAAGATGACCGGCCGCGCCCGGGGATTCGGCTTCGTCGAAATGGCCACCGCCGAAGGCGTGAAGGCCGCCATCGAGGGAACCAACGGCATGGAGCTTCGGGGCCGGCAGCTTCGGGTCAACGAGGCCCTGGAGCAGAACCGGGACCGCTCCGGCGGGCGGCCCCGGAGCGGCGGCGGCGGCGGTTACGGCGGCGGCTATCGGGACCGGTACTGATCCGGGTAAAGGACTGAAGGCTGCGCCGGTATGGCGCATCGGAACCCGGCGGTTTTTCCGCCGGGTTTTTTTGTGTCCCGCCGGGATCGGGGCCGGAAGGGCGGACCGGCGGCGGGTGGCGACCCCTTCGGGGCCGGAAAGACGCGGCCGGCGGAGGGCGGCGACCCCTTCGGGGGAGGGAGCTTCTTCGGGGACGGAGGCCTGTCCGGGGGAGCGGCGCCTTCTTCGGGGACGGAGGCCTGTCCGGGTCCGGGCATGTCAAAAAAACCGCCGATTTACAAAAGGACTGTCTGCCGTTATAGTGGACGGAGCATGGTTGGACCCGACTTTCTGCGCGATACCGGGGGAAAGACCCTCTACCTGGTGGGTATCAAGGGGACCGGAATGGCTGCGCTGGCGGAACTCCTGCTCCGGCGGGGGGCCCGGGTGTCGGGTTCGGACACCACCGAGCGCTTCTATACCGACGGCATCCTGCAGGAACTGAAGATCCCCTACCACGAAGGTTTCGATGCCGCCCATGTCCCCGCCGAGGCCGACCTGGTGGTTCATTCCTCCGCCTACTCCCCCGAATCCAACCCGGAGCTGAAACGGGCCCGGGAAATGGGTCTTCCTCTCCTGACCTATACGGAGGCCCTGGGGGCCTACTCCGGCCTTTCCCCCTCCGCGGGGATCACCGGAGTGCACGGGAAAACCACCACCACCGCCATGGCAGGGACCCTGGTCAAGGAGCTGGGGCTTCCGGGGGCGGTTCTGGCGGGCAGCGCCCTGGGCGGATTCGGGGGTCGTTCCACCTGGTGGGGGGGCGAGGAGTTCTTCATCGCCGAGACCTGCGAGTACCAGAGGCACTTTCTTTCCTTTCATCCCCGCTGGGTGATTCTGACCAGCGTGGAACTGGATCACCCGGATTACTTCCGGGATTACGGGGACATCCTGTCCGCCTTCGTGGAATACGGTCTGCGGATACACCCGGGCGGCGCCCTGATTTATTGCGCCGACAACCCCGGGGCCCGGGAGGCGGCGGAGGAGATCGGCTCCCGGCGGGGCGACCTGCGCCTGATTCCCTACGGGATGAGTGCCCGGGGCCGCTTCGGCATACGGGACATGCGCAGGACCCGGGGGGCGACGCGGTTCCGCCTGGAGGGCTTCGAAGCCGACATGGGGGTGAGAATCCCCGGCACCCACTCGGTGCTGAACGCCGCGGCGGCAGCGGCCCTGGTGCAGACCATCATGGAAGACCTGGGGCTGGACCCCGCCGGGGCTTCCCGGTCCGAATCAGGGGACTTGCTGGCCCGGGGGCTGGAAGCTTTCTCCGGGGCCAAGAGGCGCAGCGAGATCCTGGGCGAGGCCCGGGGCATCCTCTTCATGGACGACTACGCCCACCATCCCACGGAGCTGAAGACAACCCTGGCGGGCCTGAAGGATTTCCATCCCCACCGCCGGCTGGTGGCGGACTTCATGTCCCACACCTATTCCCGCACCGCGGCGCTCTTTTCCGATTTCGCCGCGTCCTTCGGGTCCGCGGACCTGGTGGTGCTGCACCGGATCTACGCCTCCGCCCGGGAGAAAAACCCCGGGGGAATCGGCGGCCGGGACCTCTTCGAAGCGGTCCGGAAGCTCCGGCCCGAGGCCGTCTATTTCGAAGAGCCCGAAGACGCGGCGGATTTCCTGCGGCGGGAACTCCGGCAGGGGGACCTCTTCATCACCCTGGGGGCGGGGGACAATTGGCGGCTGGGGGAGATGCTGTACCGCGAGTTCCAGGGTGCGGGGCCATGAAAAGCATGACCGGCTACGGCTACGGGGAGGCGGGCTCGTCCCGGTTCCATCTGAGCCTGGAAATCAAGTCCTACAACAATCGCTACCTGGACATCTCTGTCAATGTCCCCCCTTCCCTGAGCCCCCTGGAGCCGAGGATCCGCGACTTCCTGGGGAGCCGGGTCGCCCGGGGCAAGGTGGAGGTCTTCCTCAAACTGAAGGACCTGGAGGAGGACCTCAGCGTAATCGTGGATCCCGGGGTGGTGGGGGGGTACCTCACGGCATTGAAGAAGCTGTCCGAGCTTTCCGGGATGCAGGAGGAGATCCGGCTGTCCCACCTTCTGCGACTGGAGGGCATCCTGAAGGCGGACAGGAACCGGGACCTGGAGGAGTACTGGACGGCGCTGGAGCCTCTGCTGGACGAGGTGTTCCGGGATTTCGAGGCGTCCCGGATCCGGGAAGGAGAGGCCACCGGGAAGGACATCCTGCGCCTCCTCGGGCAGGTGGAGGAGAACCGGGCGGCGGTGGAGAAGCTGGTTCCCGGAATGGAGGAATACTTCTCCCGCACCATCCGGGGCCGGATGGAGAGCCTTCTGGCGGAGGCGGTGGACCCGGACCGGATCGCCGCGGAGGTGGCGATGCTGCTGGTGAGGTATTCCGTCAACGAGGAGCTGGTCCGGCTGGCATCCCATATCGGCGCCTTCCGGGAGACGGCGGCGGAGGGGGGCGGCGTGGGCAAGAAGCTCGATTTCATCTGCCAGGAGATGAACCGGGAGATCAACACCATCGGATCGAAAAGCGTTCTCGCCGAGGCGAGCCGGCACGTGGTGGCGGTGAAGGATGCTCTGGAGAACATACGGGAACAGGTCAGGAACATCGAATGAACGAAAAGACCGGGGTACTGAAAAAACCGGGGACCCGGCGGCTGAAACCGGGGATCAAAATCGCCCTTTCCGGCAAGAGCGGCTGCGGAAACTCCACGGTGAGCCGGCTCACCGCCGAGAGGCTGGGCCTGCGGATGATCAACTATACCTTCCACACCATCGCCGACGAGCGGGGCATGGATTTCAGGCGCCTCTGCGACCTGGCGGAAAAGGACTCCTCCTGGGACCTCCTGCTGGACCGGCGGCAGGTGGAGCTCGCCGCCGCCGGCGACTGCGTGCTGGGCTCCCGGCTGGCGGTATGGCTGCTGAAGGACGCGGACCTGAAGGTTTTTCTGGACGCGCCTCTGGAGGTGCGGGCGGGGCGGATCCTGCTCCGGGAAGGGGGGGAGTACGAGGCGGTGCTCCGGGAAACCGCCGAGCGCGACCGGCGGGACCGGAACCGTTACCTCAAACTCTACGGGATCGACAACGACGACTTCCACTTCGTGGATCTGACAATCGACACCTCCGGCCTGAGCCCCGATGAGATCGTCGACCTCATCGCGGAAAAGGCGTTTTCCCTATGAGCCTGGAAAAACTTCTGGACCCCAGGTCCGTCGCCGTGGTGGGCGCCTCCACCAAGGAGGGAAGCGTGGGGCGCATCATCCTGGAGGAGCTGACCCGGTCCTCCTGCCTCCTGTACCCGGTGAACCCGAAGTACGAGACTCTTCTGGGGATGCGCTGCTACCCGTCGGTGCTGGACCTTCCCGAGCCGGTGGACCTGGCGGTGATAACCATCCCCGCTCCTGCGGTGCCCGCGGCGGCGGAAAACTGCGGGGAAAAGGGAATACCCTATGTAATCGTCGTTGCCGGCGGCTTCGGGGAGACCGGCGAGGAAGGCAGGGTGCTGCAGCGCCGACTGGAGGAGTCGGGCCGGCGCCACGGGTTCCGGATCCTGGGGCCCAACACGCTGGGGGTCTTCTTCCCGGAGAAGAATTTCGACACCGTCTTCGTGGAGCACGGGGACAGGTCCCTGGCCGCGGGGGGCGGGGTGTCGGTGATAACCCAGAGCGGCTCGGTGGGAATCGAGGCCCTGGGGCTGGCGGGCAACATCGGTTTCGGCCTGCGCACCTTCGTGGGCCTGGGAAACAAGTGCGACCTGGAGGAGACGGACTTCCTCCGCTGGTTCGGGAAGGACCGGAAGACCAGCTGCATCGCCTTCTACCTGGAAAGCATCGGCCGGGGAAGGGAGTTTCTGGAGCTGGCCGCCGACATCAGCCGGGAAAAACCCATCATCGGGCTGAAGGCGGGCCGCACCGAGGCCGGGGCCCAGGCGGTGAGTTCCCATACCGGACGCCTCGCCGGGTCGGACCTGGTGGTGAGCGGAGCATTCAAGCAGCACGGAATCCAGCGGGTTCTGGACGACCAGGAACTCACCGACGCGGCCCGGGCGCTGGAAAAACTCCCCCTTCCCCGGGGCGGCCGGGTGGGCGTTCTGAGCCCCGCCGGCGGCTACGGGGTTATCTGCGCCGATTACATCGAAAGCCAGAACCCCCGGGCGGCCCTCTCCATGGCCAGGCTCTCCCCGGAAACGGAGAAAAGGATCATCGCGGAAACCCTGCCCTTCGCCTCCGGCCGGAATCCGGTGGATATCACCGCCGGCGCCACCGGCGCCATGTACGGGAAAGCCATGGAGGCGATGCTGCAGGACCCCGGGGTGGACATTCTCATCTCCCTGGTCTTCTTCAGCCCCCCATCGATAGACGACAGCCTGCTGGAACAGATCGCCGCCCGGGTGCGGACGGCGGATAAACCGGTGATCCTTTTCGTCACCTACGGACCCTTCACCGACCGCTACCTCCTGCGGTTCTGGAAGGAGGGAGTGGTGGGTTACCCCAGCATTCTGCGGGCCGTTCGGGCGGCCCGGTTCCTGGTGGAGCGGAAAAACCTGCTGGAATCCATGGAGGCCTGCCGATGAAACCTCTTTCCCTGGCGGAATGGATGGCGGGACTGCGGATTCCCGGCATGCCCGACGAGTGGGAGTCCAAGGAGCTTCTGCGGCGTCGGGGAATTCCGGTTCCCGACGGCATCAGGCTGGACCCCCCTTCCGGGTCCGGGGAGGAGGAAATTCCTCCCGAGGTGTCGGCCCTGTGCCCCGGGGTGGTCAAGCTCTGCTCCCCCCACGTGCTGCACAAAACCGAGGTGAACGGGGTGCGCCTGGGGGTTTCCCGGGAGAAACTCCCGGAGGTGGTCCGGGAGCTCCGGGGGATGTTCCCCGGCGAGCCCCTCTTGGTGGAGAGGGCGGCGCGGTTCTCCGGGCCGGAGTTCATCATCGGCGGCATCAAGGACCCCACCTTCGGCCCGGCGGTGGTGGCCGGGGCGGGGGGGATCCTGACGGAGTTATACAAGGATGTGGCCAGCCGTCTCTGCCCCTGCTGCCTCGCCGACGCCCTGGGGATGCTGGAGGAGCTCACCCTGGCCCCCCTGTTCCACGGTTTCCGGGGCCTGGACTACGACGGGGAAGGCCTGGCGGGGCTCATCGTGGAGGTCTCCCGGCTCCTGGCGGAGGAGGAGGCCCACCTGTCCCAGATGGACCTGAACCCCGTGGTCTTCTCCGCCGGACACTGGCTGGTTCTGGACGCAAAGATCATTCTGGAGAGAGCCTGAGGCCGGAGAAGGCCCCCCGCCGCGCCTGATGGGGAATCATCTGCCGGGTCGCCGACGCGTCCCGGCGGCCCACCCGTTTCCCGTCCTGTCGGCTTCCGCCATCATTGCCAATCTCCGGCTTTTCCGTATAATTCCCCCCATGAATACCACGCAAACCCCCTCGTCCCACTGGGCGGACATAAACGCCGCCAAGATCGTCCGGGAGAAGGGGGAGAAGGAAGTCTACGTCTGCGCCTCGGGGATAACCCCCTCGGGGACGGTGCATATCGGCAATTTCCGGGAGATCATTTCCGTGGAACTGGTGGTCCGGGCCCTCCGGGAGATGGGGAGGAAGGTCCGCTTCATCTACTCCTGGGACGATTACGATGTTTTCCGCAAGGTCCCGAAAAACATGCCCCGACAGGAGATGCTGAAGGCCAACCTGCGCCGCCCCATCACCCTGGTTCCGGACCCCTACGGTGTGGAAGAGAGCTACGCCCGGTACCACGAGGCGGAGGTGGAGAGGGAACTGCACCAGGTGGGGATACACCCGGAGTACCTGTACCAGGCCCGGCGCTACATGGCCTCGGAGTACGCGGAGCAGATCAGAACCGCCCTGGAGAAAACCGCCGAGATCCGCCGGATCCTGGACGCCCACCGGACCGAGTCTCTGGAGGAGGACTGGAAGCCCGTTTCGGTCTTCTGCGGCAGCTGCGGCAGGGACACCACGACGGTTCTCTCCTGGGACGGGGGCTACGGGCTGGAATACTCCTGCTCCTCCTGCGGCGGACACGAGACCATCGATCTGCGGACCACCTCCCTGGCCAAGCTGCCGTGGCGGGTGGACTGGCCCATGCGGTGGGCCTACGAGAAGGTGGACTTCGAACCGGCGGGAAAGGACCACCACTCCGAGGGGGGGTCCTTCGACACCGCCCGGGAGGTGGTGCGGCGGATCTACCATCATGAACCCCCGGTGACTTTCCAGTACGACTTCATCAGCATCAAGGGACGGGGGGGCAAGATCTCCTCCTCCTCCGGCGAGGTGGTGAGTCTGAAGGATGTCCTGGAGGTCTACACCCCGGAGCTCACCCGCTACCTCTTCGCCGGCACCCGGCCCAACACGGAGTTCGCCATCTCCTTCGACCTTGATGTCATCAAGATCTACGAGGACTACGACAAGACCGAACGGATCCATTACGGCGCGGAGCCGGCGGACGACAGGCGCCGGGAAAAGGAAAGGCGCATCTACGAGCTGTCCCAGGTGGGGCCGGTCCCGGCGGAAATGCCCTTCCAGGTGCCTTTCCGGCACCTCTGCAACCTGCTGCAGATCTCCTCCGGGGACGTGGAGAAGACTCTGGACGCCCTGCCCGGTCTGGCCCCGGAGCAGCGGGACCGGATGCGGACCCGGGCGGTCTGCGCCTGGAACTGGATCACCCGGTTCGCCCCCGAGGACTTCCGCTTCGCCCTGGCGGGGACGGAGGATCCCCCGGTGGATGTCTCGGGCGGCGCCCGGGACGCCATCCGGCGGCTCAGGGCCCTTCTGGAGGAGAAGTTCCACTCCCTGGACGAGAAGAGCCTGGGGGAGGCCGTGTACGACGTCTGCCGGGAGGCGGGCATCGAGCCCAAATCCTTTTTCGTGGAGATATACCGGGTCCTGGTGGGCAAGGAGAAGGGCCCCCGCCTCGCCGCCTTCATCCTGACGGTGGGGAAGGAGAGGATCCTGGGGATCCTCGGAAAATACTGATCCGGAGGGGCTGATGGCCGGGGGGATAGGCCGGGTTTTTACGCCCCTTGCCTGGGCGCGCTGGGCGGTGCGGGAGTTCGGCCTTCTGGGGCCCTGGCTGGAGGGGGCGGAGGTCCTGGACCCCACCATGGGGGACGGGGCCCTGCTGGAGGCCCTCGTTCTGGAGGCCCTGGCCGGCGGCCGGACCGCTGCGGGTCTTCCCGTGGGGGGTCTTTTCGGCGTCGAAATCGACGAAGCCCCCGCGGCGGCCTTCCTGCTCCGGATGCGGACCGCCTACGGGCTGAAAGTTCCGGAGAGGAACATCGTCGTGGGAGACTTTCTGCTCCTTCCCCGGGAGCGGCTTCCCGTCTGCCCCATCCTCTTCGGCAACCCCCCCTGGTCCACCTTCGCCGATCTTCCGGAATCGTACAAGCCGGCGGTGAAGGAGAAATTTCTCGCCTACGGGCTGGTCAAATCCCGGCGCAGCGTCCTCCTGGGCCGGTCCCGGGCGGATATCGCCGGGCTGGTGGCCGCCAAGGCCCTGGCGGAGAACCTCCGTCCCCGGGGGCGGGCGGTTTTTTTCCTGCCTCTGTCCCTCTTCTCCGCCGGGGGGGCCAACGGGGAATTTTCCCATGGCCGCCCCGGGGATGCGGCCTTTTCGGTGGAACGGGTGGTGGATCTGACGGACCGGAGGGTCTTCCCCGGTGTGGCCACCCGCTACGGAGCGGCCCTTCTGGTCCGGGACGCCGGGGACGGCGGCACGGAGGCAGGCCCGGACCCGTCCCCGGGAGTCGTTGCCGGCAGGGGGACAGGCCCGGACGCCGGCCCGGAAGCAGACCCGGACGCCGGCAGGGGGCACCGGAAGAGCCCCCGGTGGGAGCCCATCCCCATTTCACCGGCCTCCCGGCCGCGGCAGGGCATCAACACCGGCGGCGCCAACGATATATTCATCTTCGACGAAAAAACACCCGCCGGGGACGGAGGATGCCTTCTGGCGAACCGCTTCCGGTCCGGGGTCCTGCTGCCGGAAAAGCACCTCTACCCCCTGGCCACGGCGGCCAACTTTCGGGAGGAGGTCCCGATTCCCCGGAAATGGGTTTTCCTCCCCTACCGGCGGGACGGCAGGCCCCTGGGCTTCGAAGAACTCCGGCGGGAGCCTCCGGCGGAGGCATACCTGTCCCGGATGAAAGACCGGCTGGAGGCCCGGAAAGGAGTTTTTCTCCGTTCCCTGATGCGGGGAGGCCGCTACTGGGCCCTTCTCGGTGTGGGGCCCTACAGTTTCGGCGAGTGGAAGATTCTCTGGGAAGCCTGCGGGCGGAGCTTCTGGCAGCCGAAGATTTTTCCCGGTCGCTGGCAGGCCAATCAGGCCCTGCAGTGCGGCATGAGTTTTTCGGACCGGGGGGAGTGCGAAGAGGTTTTCCGCCGGCTTTCCGACGAGAGGGTGGAGGCCTATCTCCGATCCTTCGGGACCGCCGGGGGAATGAACTGGGCCCAGCCGGGAAAAATCCAAAAACTGCTGACTTCATGCTATAATCCCGGGGATGGAGAGGGGGCACATTCCTTTCCCGCAGAAGGACACCGAGGTGCCGGAAGATAGACTGGAAGCCGACCCCGACGGGCGGGAGCCGCCGAATCCCGAAAGGGAGGGTCGGACCGACGGGCGCAGGGTAAAGAAAAAAGATCTCATCAACACCCTCAACTTTCTGAATTTTCAGGGAAAGCCCCTCTTCGTCGGTTTCCGGGATAGAAAATACGACTCCATGACCATGTATCCGGCCCTTCCCGACGCCTGCGGGGAGGATTCGGTTTTCTGCCGGTGGAGCCCCGGAACACCGCCGGCCAGGGAGGCGGTGAACGGCGAGTTCGATCATTTTCTGATCAGCGGCGGGCGGGAGCACATCGTCGTTTCACCCCGGGTCCTGGAGGTGACCCCGTCGGGCATCCGCTTCGCCCTGCCGGAGTTCGGCATCGAGCGGAGCCGCCGCCGGGTGGCCCGCCACTCCGTGGACGGGGTGGGGGTGAAAGTCTTACAGAACGGAGTCATGTTTTCAGGCCGCCTGTCCGACTTCAGCCCCGTGTCCTTTCTGGCCCTGCTGGAACGCCGGGAGGGCCAGTCCTTCCAGTGGCTGAACCCCGACGAACCCGTAACGGTGATTTTCGAGAAGGAAGGAAAACTCATCTACTCCGGGGAATGCGGGATTCTCTGCCGGTCCTGGTCCGAATCCTCCCGGGTCTATATGTTCACTCCCCGCCGGGACTGCATACGGCGGTATCGGGGGCGGGAGTTCCGAAGCCTGCGCCACCATACGGTGCCGGCTCCGAACGTCGTTTTTCGGCATCCGGTGACGGAAAAACGCGTTTTTCTCCGGGCCCTGGATATTTCCAGTTCCGGGCTGGCGGTGGAGGAATCCTCCGGGAACTCGGTCCTGATGCCGGGACTCATCCTTCCGCGGATCACCATCGAAATCGCGGGCAGTTTCTCGATAAGCTGCGCGGCCCAGGTCCTCTATCGAAAGGTCCGGGCCTCCGAATCCGGGGAGGAGGTGGTCCGCTGCGGGATAGCCCTGCTGGATATGGATATCCAGGACCAGACGAGGATCTCCGCCCTGCTGCACCAGGCCACGAATCCGAAGACCTATGTCTGCAACGAGGCCGATATGGACGCCCTCTGGCAGTTTTTTTTCGAATCCGGATTCATTTACCCCTCCAAATACGAGGCCCTGCGGGCGAACAAGGAGGAGTTCAAGAGGACCTACGAGAACCTGTACCTGAAGAGCCCCTCCATCGCCCGGCACTTCGTTTTCCAGGACAAGGGAAGCCTCTTCGGCCACATGTCCATGCTGCGGTTCTACCAGAACGCCTGGCTCATCCACCACCACGCGGCCTCGCGGAAGGGGCCCGTCATGGCGGGGGTGGAGGTGCTCGACCAGGTGGGCTCCTATGTCAACGAGTTTCACACTCTCCATTCCACCCACATGGATTTCGTCATCTGCTACTTCCGGCCGGAGAACCGGTTCCCCAACCGGGTCTTCGGCGGGGTGGTCCGGGACATCGCGGACCCCCGGGGGGCGTCTCTGGACACCTTCGCGTATCTGCACCCCACCGGCGAGTATGGGGGGGGCGGGGAATCCTTTCAGCTTTTCCCCGCGGGGCCCGGGGACCTGGAGGAACTGGGGAGGTTCTACGAAAGGCGCTCCGGGGGGCTGATGCTGGACGCCCTGGATCTGAAGAACAGCGCGGGGACGGACGAGAATCTGTCCCAGGAGTATCGCCGGCACGGCTTCTCCCGGCAGCGCCATCTGTTCGCGCTGAAACAGGAGGATGCCCTGAGGGCGGTCTTCATGGTGACCCTGTCGGACCTGGGCCTCAATCTGTCGAACCTGACCAGCTGCGTTCACGCCTTCGTGCTGGATGCGGCGGGGCTTTCTCCCGGGGTCCTTATGTCCGCCTACCGGCGGCTGCGGAGCCATTTCGATCGGGAGGAGCTTCCGCTTCTGATTTTCCCCTCCGAGTACGCCGAGAACCGGACCCTGGATTTCGAAAAAAAATACACCCTCTGGGTCCTGAACCTCCTGTCCCTGGACGGCTATTTCACATCGATCCACAAGACCTTCAAAAGGATGCCCCATGCCTGAGAAAGAAAAATTCGCTCCGGAAGGGGGAGAACCGGAGCTGTACCGGAGCGTCATCATCCAAACCTGCATCGCGCTGATCCGCAGCCGGTACCGGTACGTCGACATTCCGGAACTTCTCGCTTACGCGGGCATGGAGCCCTACCAGGTCCAGGATGAAAACCACTGGTTCACCCAGAGGCAGGTGGACAGCTTCATGGAGAGAGTCACCGAACTGACGGGAAACCCGCATTTCGCCAAGGACGCGGGGCGGTTCACGGCGTCCCCGGAAGCCCTGGGAATGATAACGCGGTACGTGATGGGATTCATCGGGCCCGCCAGGGTCTTCGAGCTGGCGGAGAAGGTGGCCCGGGGGTACACCCGATCCTCGACCTTTATCCCCCGTAGCGTCGGGAAGAACATGATGGAAATAACCGTGACTCCCAACAGGGGGGTCACGGAAAAGCCCTACCAGTGCGAGAACCGGATCGGCTATTTCGAGGCGATCCTGCTGCTGTTCAACTACCGGCTGCCGAAAATTGAACACCCGGAGTGCCTGTTCCGGGGGGGGGGCCGCTGCCGTTACCTCGTGAGCTGGCAGAGTTCTCCCGCCGCGGTCTGGCGGATGGTGAGAAACATCTCTTTTATCGTCGCCGCCGCCGCTGCCTGGCTGTCCCGGCTCCTCCTGCCGCCGGAGACCTTCCAGTATTCCATCCCCATTATTTTCGGCGCCCTTCTGGTGGTGGTGCTGTACGGGGAAAAACGCGTCAGGGGCGAGCTGTTCGCGTCCATCGAAAACCTGCGGGCCACCTCGGACCGTCTTCTGGAAGACGCCGAAATGGGCCGCAATCACTCCATGATGATCAACGAGATCGGTCAGACCATAAGCAAACAGATCCAGATCGATTCGATCCTGGCGGGGGTCGGCGAGGTCCTGGGAAAGAGGCTCGATTACGACCGGGGCATCATCCTGCTGGCCAACCGGGAAAAGACCCTGCTGGAGTACCGCGCCGGTTTCGGATACAACCCGGAGGAGCTGAGGGTGCTGAGAAACACCGCCTTCCGGCTGGACAACCCGGAATCCCGGGGGATTTTCGTCGTCTCCTATCGGCTCAGGCGGCCCTTCCTGATCAACGACGTGGAAGATGTCAAAAACGATTTTTCCACCCGAAGCCTGGAGTTCGTCAAGGCCATGGGGGGCAAGTCCTTCATCTGCGTCCCCATCCTGTTCGAGGATGAGGGTCTGGGCATCCTGGCGGTGGACAACATCCGGTCCAAAAGGCCCCTTCTCCAGAGCGACATCAACCTCCTCATGGGAATCGCGCCGGAGATCGCCATCAGCATCCACAACGCCTATCTCATCCAGGAGCAGGAGCGGCAGTTCCGGTCGGTTCTCCGGACCCTGGCGGCCAGCATAGACGCCCGGGATTTTCTCACCGCCGGCCATTCCGAAAGGGTCACCGAGTACTCCGTGGCCATCTGTCGGCGCATGGGCCTGGACCGGGAATACACCGAAATGATACGGGTGGCCTCCCAGCTTCACGATTACGGGAAGATCGGCATAAAGGATTCCATTCTGAAAAAGAAGGGCCCCCTGTCCCGGGAGGAGCGGGAAGAGATCAAGACTCACGCGGAGAAGACCGAATCGATCCTGAACCGGATAAGCTTCGAAGGCATCTACCGGGAGGTGCCCGTCATCGCCGGGGCCCACCACGAAAGGATGGACGGATCCGGCTATCCCCGGGGGCTGCGGGGGGAGGAGATTCCCCTGGGGTCCCGGATCATCGCCGTGGCGGACTTCTTCGAAGCCATCACCGCGAAGAGGCATTACCGGGACCCCATGCCCTACGATGAGGCGATCCGGCTCCTCCGGTCGGAGAGGGGCAGCCACCTGGATCCCGGGGTGGTGGACGCCTTCCTGGATTATCTGGAATCCCCGGAAGCGGATGAGGTTTTCGCCGATCCCGGAGACGACGGCGTCAGGGAGGAGGTCTTCGACCCCAGCAGGATATGAGCGGGGTGTAGGTGAACCGTCCGGGTTCGGCGAAGTGACGCCGGAAATCGTCCAGGAACTCCCGGGCGGAGGCGTAGCCGGGGATGTCTATGCTGACTTTCCGGGAGATGACCTCGATTTTTTTGATCCAGTTGAAGCTGTCCATCTCCTTTAAGGGGCCGTAAATGAGATGGTGCGCCCCCGCTTCGGCCCGGATGTCCGTAAAACCCAGACGGTGCAGGTGGGAGTAGAGTTTCCTGCCGGCGTAGGGGTCGAAGTCGGTCTTCTCCGCCAGCCGGGCCACCGCCGCGTCGATGGCCTTCTCCAGACGCTCCGGCAGGCCGTAGTGGTTCAGGCAGTTGTGGTCCAGATCGATGAGGCAGAGGATGCCGCCGGGCTTCAGCATCGCGGACAGGTTGCGGACGATGGAAAAGGCCTCATTCCGGAAATACTCCAGCGCGAACCTGACCCAGATGAAATCGAAGAGTCCCAGGTCCGACAGATCGTCCCGGATGTTCCGCCGCACGAAGGAGGTCCCCCCCCCGGCGTAGGTCCGGCGGGCGTGTTCGATCCTCTCCTCCGAGGCGTCCACCCCCACGGTTTCCGCCGGGGCGGCGATGCGGCTCAGGATCGCGGTGGTTATGCCGGAGCCGCAGAACATGTCCGCGGTCCTCATCCCCGGGGCGAGGCCCGCCCGTCGGGCCTGGCTTTCCACCACGGCGGGATCGGTCTTCATCTCCAGCCGGAGAATCTCGTCGGCGCTTTCCATCAGGTAATCCGCTTTCATGTGTCCTCGTCGGGCATTTTCGGTTTTTTCCGGGAGTAATAATGGGAGTTCATCCAGCTCCGCCTCAGGGCCCGGTTCAATTCCAGTATGGTCCTGAAATTGGTGGGATTCCGGATGGACAGGAAGGACTTCGCCATCCGGTAGGGGAAGGTGGGGAAGGAATAGAGTTTTCTTTTGATGTAATTGTTTCCCCCGTAAATCCTCTCCGGGGTGGTGTTCTCCGGGGTATGGGTCAGAAAGGACAGGCGGAACTTCTCCCAGTCCTGGGGGAAGTTTTTGTGGATGAGCCTGTCCTCCTGTATCATGCGCTCCATCAGGGCCGTCCCGGGAAGGGCCGTCAGGATGGTGATCTGGATGATGTCCACGCCGGCGGAGATGATGAAGTCCGCCAGTTCCCGGTAGTACTCCGGGGCTTCTCCGTCGTTTCCGATGATGAAGGTCCCGAAAACCCCGATCCCGTGGTCGTGGATCCGGCGGATGATGTCCCGGAAGTTGCCGACGCCGGCCTTCAGGTTGATCCCCTTCCGCATATTCCGGAGGGTTTGCGCGTCGGTGGTTTCGAACCCGATGAGGAAGTGGGAGCAGCCGGAGCGGGCGGCCAGGCGCAGGACCTCATCGTCCGCCACGTTGATGGAGGCCTGGGTCCACCACCTCTTGTTCATGCCCCG
>JAKQWJ010000035.1 GCA_029562045.1 Spirochaetota bacterium
CGGTGGCGGTCTGGGCGGTCTTCATCGTCTCGGTGGTCATCCATGGGATCCTGGTGGTGCTGCGCTTCCGTTTCGGGCCCTGGGAGAAGATCCGCCTGGTGGATGCGGAGAAGGCCCTGTCGGCGCATTGAAGATTGGGGGGCGCTCCGACGGCGCCGCCGCGCCGGGGCAGTGAATGTTCGCCGCGCTGAAGCCGACGGAGCCGCCGCGCCGGGCCGCCCCCGGCGGGTCCGGCCGGGATGCCCCGGGGAGCTACCGCACCATGCAGGGCCGCTTGGGGTCGAAGGTCCAGCCCGGGATCAGGTACTGCATGGCCAGGGCGTCGTCCCGATCGCCGGAGCCCCCCGCCGTAACCTCCCCGTACAGCCGGTGGGCCTCCTCCAGTTTTTCCCTGTCGATCCGGATCCCCAGGCCGGGCCGGTCCGGCAGCCGGATATGGCCGTCTTCGATCCGGAAGGGCTCCCGGCAGAGGCGCTGGCCGTCCTGCCAGATCCAGTGGGTGTCCATGGCGGTGATTTTTCCCGGGGCCGCGGCGGCGGTGTGGGCGAAGACGGCCAGGGAGATGTCGAAGTGGTTGTTGGAGTGGCTGCCCCAGGTGAGTCCCCAGTCGTGGCAGAGCTGGGCGGCCCGCACCGACCCCCGCATGGTCCAGAAATGGGGGTCCGCCAGGGGGATGTCCACGGCGTTCAGCATCACCGAATGGTGAAACTGCCGCCAGTCGGTGGCGATCATGTTGGTGGCCACCGGGATCTGCACCGCCCGTTTGAACTCCGCCATGATCTCCCGGCCGGAAAAACCCTGTTCGGGGCCGCAGGGATCCTCCACATAGCTCAGGTCCTTCCGCCGGGCGCCGCAGAGGGCCACCGCCTCTTCCAGGGACCAGGCGCCGTTGGGGTCGATGTTTATCCTCCCGTCGGGGAACTCCCGGGCCAGGAGGCGCACCGCCTCCATCTCCAGCTCCCCGGGGAAGACCCCGCCCTTCAGCTTGAAGTCCCGGAAGCCGTAGCGGGCCCGGGCCGCCCGGGCCTGGCGGACCACATCCTCGGGGGTCCGGGTGGGGCGTCCCCTCTCGGCGAACCAGGGATCCTCATCATCCCCGTCCTCGATGTAGGGGAGGTCGGTCTTCGTCCGGTCCCCGATGAAAAAGAGGTAGCCCAGCGTCGGGACCCGGTCCCGCTGTTTACCGTCCCCCAGAAGGGAGGCCACGGGCAGGTCCAGAAACTGGCCCAGCAGGTCCAGCAGGGCCGATTCCACCGCCGTTTCCGCCCGGACGACGAAGCGGAGGTTTTTCAGGTCCAGCTTCTGCAGCCCCTGCCCGTCGTCGCCGTCCCGGCCCAGCCCCCGCAGGGAGCGGAGGATTTCCCGATACTCCCCGATGGGGCGCCCCATCACCCGGTCCCGGTAGGACTCCAGGACCCGGCGGATGGCCTCGCCGCCGTGAACCTCCCCCAGGCCGGTGTTCCCCGCGGAATCGCCGAGAACGAGGACATTCCGGGTGAAGAAGGGGGCGTGGGCGCCGCTTAAGGACAGGAGCATCCGGTCGTACCCCGCCACGGGGATGACTTCCATCTCCGTGACCACCGGGGTGCGGGGGCTTTTCATGGACCTTACTTCAGCCCCAGGCCGAAGGTGGCTCCCAGGATGAAAGCCCGATCGTCCTCGTCGAAGACATCCGCCAGGACGGCGTCGATGACGAACTTGTACTTGGCGTGTTTCAGAGGATCGATCCGGATGCCGGTGTTGTAGGCTCCCCGGTACCAGGTGGCGGCCCCGGTGGGGGCGGCGCTGTAGGAGTAGTTGGAGAAGTCGTTGATCCACTGCACATGACCCTGCAGGACCTTGGGGAAGAGGCTGAGTTCGAAGCCCATGGAAAAGTCGATGTTGCCCTCTTCGATGCCCAGCTCGGTGTCACCGAAGGTCTTTCCAAAAACAACGGTGGTGGTGGCGGGCATGCCGAAGAACTCGCCCCCGTAGGTGGCGGCCAGGTAGATCTGGAAGGCCTGGTAGTCCTGACCCCCCGCCTCGATCATCTGGATGTTGGCCCCGATGGCGGTGGCCGAGGGCCCCTTGTTGAAGAACTGGAACTTGCCGGCGCCCAGGAACGAGCCCTTGTCTTCGGCATACAATCCGCCCATGGAATCGTAGGCGAAGGACAGCTCCGCCTTCCGGAAGAGGCTCAGGGAGGCCTTGGGAATGTTGGCCGCGTCCTGGTTCTTCGGCTTGACCCAGTGGTACCCGAAGTCCAGACCCAGGTCGCTGGAGCGCTCCCAGCCGATCTGGGCGGTGGGGGTGGCGATGAGGCCGGTGGTGCCGTTCAGGGACATGCCCTTGATGGTGGACTGCCCGTAGGCGGTCGCGGCAAAAAGGAGTCCCGCCGCCAGAAGGCCGAAAACCCGTCGTTTCATGTTCTTGATCCTCCAAAGACTTAATATGTATGAAAAAGAAGATACGCCAAAAGAAGGGGAAAAGCAATGGAAAAAGGAAATCTTGACAGCCCCGCGGCGGTGATGTAATCTTTGCATGCAACAAAATTCCGTTTTCGAGGAGCGCCCCCATGAGTTTTCCCCTTCTGTTTTCCCCCCATGCCCTGGGCCCGCTGGAGTCTGCCAACCGGTTTGTCTCCCAGGCCATGGAGGGGAACGACGGGGTGGAGGGGGGCCGTCCCTCTCCCCGGACCCTGGAGAGGTACAGGAAGCTGGCCAGGGGAGGCTGGGGTGTGGTGGTGGTGGAGGCCATCTCCGTCACCCCCGGGTCCCTGGCCCGGGTCAACGGCCTAATCATGTCCCCGGCGGGCCTGGACCACTATAAAAAACTTGTGGACGCTTACAAGGAGATTTTCCCCCAGGGCATCCTCCTCTTTCAGATCACCCACTCGGGCCGTCACTCCGGGCCTTTCTCCCGGAGGACCTGTCTCTACCCCGACGGCGCCGGGGATGCCCATCTGCTGTCCACTGACGAGGTGGCCCGGATCCGTGACGACTTCGTCCGGGCGGCCCTGCTGTCCCGGGAGGCCGGGGCGGACGGCATCGACTTCAAGCTCTGCCACGGCTACTTCGGGGCGGAGATGTTGCGGCCCGCCAACATCCGGGAGGACCGCTGGGGGGGCAGCTTCGAGAACCGGACCCGCTTCATCCGGGAGACCATGGCTGAGATCCGATCCCGGCTCCCGGCGGGGCCCTTCGTTCTGGGCTCGCGGATCTCCATGTACGAGGCCATCCGGGGGGGCTGCGGGACCGCCGCCCCGGACGAGCAGGTGGAGGACCTCCGGGAGATGAAGGACCTGGTCCTTCTCCTCCGGGAGGCGGGGATGGACTATGTCAACGTCTCCGCCGGAATCCCCGCCATCACCCCGGAGGTCACCCGGCCCACCCGGCCCTCCCGGAATTTCTACCTCCATCACCTCCGCTACAGCCGGCTGGTCAAGGAGCTGCTGCCGGACCGGGCCGTCATCGGGTCCGCCTACACCATCATGAAGGAGGAGGCGGCGGCCCAGGGGGAGGAGAGCCTCGCCCGGGGCTACGCCGATTTCATCGGTTTCGGCCGGCAGAGCTTCGCCGACCCGCTGTTTCCCCGGAAGCTCCGGTCCGGGGAGCCCGTCGATTACTGCACCGCCTGCTCCGGCTGCACCCGGCTCATGGTGAACCAGGTGCACGACGGCTGCGTGGTGTACGACGGGTACTACCGGGACATGCTCCGGAACCTGGGGAAGAAGGGCGCCTGATGCAGGACAAGCGGGTGACGGTCTACGATGTGGCGAAGGACCTGGGCGTCTCCACCAGCACCGTCTCCCGGGGGCTCAACAACTCCATCCTGGTGGGGGAGGAGATGCGGCGCCGGATCCACGCCGCCGCCCGGCGGCTGGGCTACCGGAAGCGGCCCATCAAGAGACAGAAGCTCAGGACCATCCTGAACATCGCCCTCTTCCTTCCCGAAGGGCCGGGGATGTACACCGGGCTCTTCTACAACACGGCGGAACTGGTGGAGGGGCTCTACGAGGGTTTCGGGGAGGTCAGGGCCAACATCGTCGTCAGGCTGGCGGCGGGGGGTTCCCCCTTCCGGACGAAGAAGCTGGGGGACATCGACGGCTGCGTCTTCGCCTTCTCCGAGCCTGACGAGGAGACCCACCGGGAGTTCCTGGCCCGGGGGGTGCCGGCGGTACAGCTGAACCGGGTCAACCCCCGGCGGAACTTCGTTTCCTGCGACAACGCCGCGGGCATGGAGCTGCTGCTCCGGCGGATCGCCTCCCGGGGGGCGGGCCACCGCCCCTGCTATCTGGGTCTTGCCCGGATCCCTTCGGTGGACGCCCGGCGCCGGGAGGGTTTTCTGGCGGCGGCGGAAAAACTGAACATCGCCGCCGGCGCGGGGGATGCCTTCTCCCTCCGGGGCCTGGAGGAGGTCTCCGGGGGGCTTCCCTCCCGCCTTCTCCGGACCGGCTACACCGCGGTGATGTGCTTCAACGACGTGGTGGCGGTGTCCTTCTGTCAGGCCGCCCTGCGGGAGGGGATCCATATCCCCCGGGACCTGTCGCTGACGGGCTTCGACGACTCGCCTGTGCGGGAACTGGCGGGGCGGCGCATCGACACGGTGAGTCTGTCGGTGCGGAGCCTGGGCCGGGAGGCGGCGGGATGGCTCCGGCGGAGGATCATCGACCGGGAAAAGGCGGACATCCGCAGACTGATAGCCGGGGAGTACGTGCCCGGCGACACCATAGGGCCGCCCCGAGGCGCGGCCCCGGGAGGATCGCGATGACGCAGGACAGACTGTCGGCGGGGGGCCGGGAGATTCCGGTGCGGCGGGTGCACACCCTGGTGGTGGGAAGCGGGGCGGCGGCCCTGGCGGCGGCGGACCGGCCGCATCAGTTCGGCGTCACCGACCTGGCGGTGGTCACCGAGGACCTGGCGGGGGGGACATCCCGGAACACCGGCAGCGACAAGCAGACCTACTACAAGCTGGCCACGGCCTCGAAGACCCCCGATTCGCCGTACCAGATGGCCGAGGCCCTGTACTCCGGGGGGGCCATGCATGGGGACCTTGCCCTGGTGGAGTCGGTCCTGTCGGTGGAGGCCTTCCATCATCTTCTGTCCATAGGCGTCCCCTTTCCCCGGAACCGCTACGGCGGCGTGGTGGGCTACAAGACCGATCACGACCCCAAGGACCGGGGAACCTCCATCGGCCCCTACACCTCCCGGAGCATGGTGGAACACCTGTTGGCGGAGGTGCGGCGCCGGGGCATCCGGATCCACGACGGTCACGAGGTGGTGTCCCTGGTGGTGGACGGGGGCCGGGCCATGGGAGCCCTGGCCATGGACAAGTCCCGGCTGAAGGAGGAAGACTACGGCCTGGTCTTTTTCATGGCGGACAATGTGGTTTTCGGTGTGGGGGGGCCCGGAGGACTGTACGAGGCCTCGGTCTACCCCCCGGTGCACGACGGGGCCGTCGGCCTGGCGCTGGAGGCGGGGGCGGAGGCGGTGAACCTCACCGAGTCCCAGTACGGCCTGGCGTCGGTGGCTTTCCGATGGAACGTGTCCGGCACCTACCAGCAGGTGATTCCCCGGTACATCAGCGCCGACCCGGAGGGAGGGGACGAAAAGGAGTTTCTCCGGCCCTTCTTCGGGTCCCTGGGGGAGATGTGCTCCGCCGTCTTTCTGAAGGGCTACCAGTGGCCCTTCGATCCCCGGAAGATCGCCCGGGGGGGCTCCTCCCTGGTGGACATCCTGGTCTACCGGGAGCGGGTCCTCCTGGGGCGGCGGGTCTTCATGGATTTCCGGCGGAACCCCGGGGGCGAGGGGGAGGAGTTCCGGTTTCAGGACCTCTCGGAAGAAGCCCGGGTCTACCTGGAAAAATCCGGCGCCCTCTTCGGGCTCCCCATCGACCGGCTCCTGAAAATGAACCCCCTGGCGGTGGAACTCTACGCCTCCAACGGCATCGACCTCCGCCGGGAGCCCCTGGAGATCGCCGTGGCGGCCCAGCACAACAACGGCGGCCTGGCGGGGGACATCTGGTGGGAGTCCACCAACATCCGGCGCCTCTTTCCGGTGGGGGAGGTCAACGGCTCCCACGGGGTATACCGCCCCGGCGGCTCCGCCCTGAACTCCGGACAGGTGGGGGCCCTGCGGGCGGCCTGGAAGATCTCCCAGGCCTACCGGGACCGGGATCTGGATTTCCGGGACTTCGCGGGACCGGCGGAGCGGGTCGCCGGGAGAATCCTGGCCCTGGTGGGCCGGCTTCTGGAGGAGGGGGAGGGGGCGCCCCAGGACCGCTACCGCCGGGAGTTTCAGAGCCGGATGACCCGGACGGGGGCCCATATCCGGAGCCGGGAAAAGGTTCAGGCGGCCCTGGAAGAGGCCCGCCGCCAGGCGTCGGATTTCCCCCGGACCAGGGTGAAGGGCCGGGACGAACTGCCCGCCGCCCTGAGGAACCGGCACCTGGTCCTGGCCCATGCCGCCTACCTGTCGGCCATCCAGGCCTATCTCGAAGCCGGCGGCGGGAGCCGGGGCTCCTGTCTGGTGATGGACCCGGCGGGGACGGAGGTCCACCCGAAACTGGAAAAGGAGTGGCGCTTCAAGCCCGAAGCGGAAGAGTTCCGGGACCGGCTTCTGGTGACCCGGCTGGTGGGCGGGGCCGGCGGCAGGGGCGAAGGCGGCAGGGGCGAAGGAGGCGGGGCCTCCGGGCCGGACGATACCCCCGGGGGGGGCCCGGTTTTCTCCCACTCCTTCATCCCCCGCAGGCCCATCCCCGACGAGGACTTCTGGTTCGAAAATGTCTGGCGGGACCATGTGGAGAAAAAATATTCCCGGGAACGGGTTTGATCGGCGGGGGGTAAAACTTTATATTGAAACCATGAAAAAAAAGAGATCCGTGTCGACGGGACTTCTTGCGGCCGTGGCGCTGTCGGCGGCGCTGACGGTCCTGACGACGGTGGGCTGTTCCCGGAAGGGCGAGGCCGCCGGCGAAACCGGCCCCGCCAAGGGCCCCGTGACGGTGGCTTCGATGATCGACTCCGAGGGCGCCATCCTGGGGAAGATGCTGGCGCTCCTGCTGAAAAACGCGGGCTTCCAGGTGATCGACAGGACCGAGTTCGGGACCCCGGACATCCTGCGGGCGGCCCTGGAGGCGGGGGAGGTGGACCTGGTCATCGATTACACCGGAAGCGGCCAGTACTATCACGGGGGCTTTGACCCGGCAATCTGGTCGGATCCCCAGGGGGGCTACGAAATGACCCGCCGGCTGGACAGGGAGAGGAAGGACCTCTTCTGGCTCAGCCCGGCGGAGGCGAACAACACCGAGATGCTGGCGGTGAAACGGGACTTCGCCTAAAAACCATTCTACGAGAGGCCCTGTTTGTCGCCCCGTCAATTCGCATTCTCGATTTGTTGAACGAGATGCG
>JAKQWJ010000046.1 GCA_029562045.1 Spirochaetota bacterium
GTTCGCAGCTGTCCTGATCCTCCTGGCGACGGGAATCGCCGCGGATTATCCCCTCATCCGGAGGCTCTCCAACGACGACGTCCTGTTCCGTCAGTTTCACGAGGACCTGGAGAGATACAACAGGGCGGCGGTCCGGGGAGAGGACCCGCCCCCCTTCCTGCTGTACCGCTACACCCCCGGGCCGGAGGAAAACATCTTCACCCTGGCCGCCCGGTTCACCCTGCCCTACGAATCCATCGCCACCCTGAACGGACTGGACAGGAGCTCCGCCCCCATCACGGGCAGACCCCTTCTGGTGCCCAACACTCCGGGGGTCTTCCTCCGGGAAAGGCCCGGGAGTTTTCTGGAGAGGCTCCTGCACTCCTGGCGGCGGACCGACCTGGGGGTTCCGGTCTCCGCGGCAGGGGAGCGGTATGTCTTTTTTCCCGGAGCCCGGTTCCACCCGGTGGAGCGGGCCTATTTTCTGAGCATCCTCTTCCATCCGCCCCTGGACGAGTGGGACGTTACGTCCCGGTACGGCTCCCGGGTGAGCCCCGTATCCGGCAGGGTCCATTTTCACAACGGGCTGGATCTGGCGGCCCCCCGGGGAAGCCGGGTCTACGCGGCCCGGGAGGGTCGGGTGTCCCATGCGGGCTTCGACCCGGTTCTGGGCCGGCATGTCCGGATCTCTCACCCCGGGGGTTACGAAACGGTTTACGGGCACCTGGAATCCATCCTGGTGGAATTGAATCAAACTGTGGAATCGGGTATGATAATAGGTGGAGTCGGGACCACCGGCGCATCCACCGGAGCCCATCTGCACTTCGAGATTCGTCGAAAGGGAGAGGCCCGGGATCCTGAAGGGCTCCTGCCGCGGAGGAACAGGTCATGAATGGCAAAATGTCGGTATTCCTCCTGCCCTTTTTCCTCCTTTTTCTCCCCCCCGCCGGAGCGGAGGTCATCCATGGCGGAATCGTCGCCGTCACATCCCTGGGAAACGGCGGTCCGCCCTCGTCCCCGATGCCGCTGCGGCTGGAGGACCTCTGGGGCCTCCGGCTGGAGGAGGACCGGGACCTTCTCCGGGGGGTGGAAATCCAGATCGACCTTCCGGAAGAGGCGGACCTGTACCGGGGCACCTACGCGGTCTTCGCCTGGGCGGGAGTCGCCCCGCCCCCCGCCCGGGACATCCCCTCCTATCAGGGGTCCCAGCTTTTTTTCAAAGTCGTCGATGGGGGAAAAAAGCTCTTTCTCCAGCTTCCCTTCGGTTCTTCCGCGGGCTTCGGCCCGATTCCGGACACCTATGTCCACAAGAAGGCCCTGGGAGAGGCCGATTTCCCGCTGCTCTTCGCCGTTATGCCCATAATGAAAGGCATCCCCGACCGGGCGTCGGGGGCGGTCTTCTCCACTCAGGTGCGGCCGATCTTCAAGAACCTGGGCAAACTGGTGGTGGTCCCCGTCGACGAGACCGGACCTCTCCCGGAGGACGACTTCAGACTCTTCATCGACGACAAACCGCACCCCTTCGACCGCCGGGGATTCAATATCGAGCCGGGAATGCACCGTCTCCGTATGGAGAAGGACGGTTACGCCCCCTTCGTCTCCACCGTGGGGCTGGACCGGGGCAGGGTGTCCCGGGTGGAGGCTTTTTTCCGGAAAAACGCGTCCTTCCTGCGGATCAACGCGCCGACGGGCTCCCGGGTCTTCCTGGACGGCCGGTCCGTGGAACCCGGAGGAAAGGACATGACCGTGGAGCCGGGGGAGCACACTCTCTCCATGAAAATCGGAGACTACCAGACCAATAAAAAATTCCTGGTGGAACCGGGAAAGAGCTACGGCATTTCGCTTTTCCTTGACATTTTGATAAACGAAGACTAAATTTTTTGTCTGGGTTTCACGATAATGAAGGTGTCGGCGGCGTATAGTTCCCCTCCCAGTTTACTATATCATGCCGACATCCTGACTGCTGACCGGTTCTTCGGAACCGGTCTTTTTTTTCCCCTCCGAGGCCCCGGACCGGGCGGAGGCATCCCTGCCCCGGCCCGCCTTGACAAAATCCGGACCGCCCCGTACCCTCTTGAGCATGTTTTCTCCCGGTAAAAAGAAGACGACTCTCCTGGTGGTGCTGGGCTTCTGCCTGTTCGCCGCGATTCTGGTCGGCGCAGGCCTGGGCACAGCCCTGGCGGCCACGAAAAACATACAAAACATGGAAAATGTCGGGGAATACCACCCGGCCCTTCCGTCCCAGATCCTGGACGTGGAGGACCGGCTGATCACGGAGTTTTTCTCCGACGAAAAACGGGAAATCGTATCCATCGACGAGCTGCCGAAGCACCTGGTCTACGCCCTCATCACCCGGGAAGACCGGGATTTTTTCCAGCACCGGGGCTTCAGCTTCCGGGGCACCCTGCGGGCGGTCTGGAATGTCCTGACGGGCCGGTACTTCTCCGGTGGAAGCACCATAACCCAGCAGCTGGCGGGTCACCTCTACGCGGACAGGACCGACATTTCCGTCACCCGCAAACTGCGGGAGCTGTGGTGGGCCTTCCAGCTGGAACGCAGCCTGACCAAGTACGAAATTCTGGAAAACTACCTGAACAAAATGTACTTCGGCTCCGGGGTCTACGGTGTCGAGGCGGCGTCCCGGTTCTATTTTTCCCATTCCGCCCGGGAGATAAGCCTGGCCGAATCGGTGGCCCTGGTGGTGCAGCTGGCCAACACGGTGCGGTACAATCCCCTGAAGTATCCGAACCGGCTCCGAAAAATTCAGCACGAGGTCCTGCAGCAGATGGTGGCCCTGGGCTACACCACCCAGGAGGAGGCGGAGCTGTCCTTCGAGGAGTACTGGAACAATTTCGACTACACCCGGGCCAGCAGCTCCTCCGCCTTCCTGGAGCGGGAGGACCGGGCCCCCCATTTCAGCGAATACGTCCGGCAGCAGCTGGAGGAGATGCTCTACGGGTCGCTGAACATCTACAAGGACGGTTTCATCGTCCACACCACCCTGAACCTGGATTTCCAGGCCAAGGCGGACGAGCTGATGCGGCAGGGGCTGGCGCAGATCAACACCGAGTACCGCAGCACCTCCGACCGCCGCATGGTTTATGCCGAGGAGCAGTTCGTCCCCCTCATCGATCTGATGTCCCTCGCCTTCAATCTGGAGGATCTGCGGGTCGCCGGCTCCAAGGAGAGACAGAACGCGCAGAAAGAGTACCGGAAACGGCTGAACCCGACTCTGGATGTCCTTGCCCTGGTGTTCGGTGTGGACGATCTGAAGTTCACCGCCCGGATGGGCTACGCATTGGAGAAAAAGGCGGCCCAGAGGACCACCGTGGAGGGGGCCCTGGTGGCCATCGACAACACCACCGGCCACATCGTGTCCATGGTGGGGGGAAGCCGCTTCGAGAGCATCAACCAGTTCAACCGGGCCGTCCAGGCGGAGGTCCAGCCCGGCTCCGCCTTCAAGCCCCTTTATTACGCCGCCGCGGTGGAGGGCAGGAAGATCACTCCCGCCACGATGCTCTACGACTCTCCGGTTGTGTTCTGGAACGACGACGGCAGCCCCTATACGCCGATGAACTTCAAGGGCGAATGGAAGGGTCCGGTCCTCATCCGGGAGGCCCTGGCGCGTTCGATGAACGTTCCGTCCCTGAAGGTGCTGGATCTCACCGGCTTCGACGCGGCCATCAACACCGCCTCGGCTCTGCTGGGCATCCAGGAGCCGGAGCAGATCGCCCGGGTCTTTCCCCGGAAGTATCCCCTGGGTCTGGGCATCATCCGGGTGGCCCCGATCCAGATGGCCCGGGCCTTCTCGATCTTCGCCAACCAGGGCAGGGAGGTCCGTCCCTTCGGAGTGCGTTACATCGAGGACCGGAACGGCAAGATCATTCTGGAGCCCGAAAAGGAACTGAGGAACGAACTCAGGAGAAAGGGCCGGGAGGCCCAGATCGTCTCTCCCCAGACGGCGTACATCATGACCAACCTGCTGCGGTCCACCGTGGATTGGGGGACCCTGAGCTACGCAAAGAACACCGTCGGCGGTTTTACCATGCCCATGGCAGGCAAAACGGGAACCACCCAGAACTGGTCCGATATCTGGACCGTCGGGTTCTCCCCCTACTATACCACGGCGGTCTGGTTCGGATTCGACCAGCCCGGCAACAGTCTGGGGGTGACCCAGACAGGCGCCATATCGGCGGGTCCCGTCTGGGCGAAGTTCATGAAGGAGATCCACAAGAACCTGGAGCCCAGGGATTTTCCGCGGCCCGACGGGATCACCGAGGTCACCGTCAGCGCCCGATCCGGGCTGCTGCCGCCCCCGGGGTATCCGGGGAAAACCGTGAAGGAAGTGTTCATCGCCGGAACGGAGCCGAAAAAATTCGACGATCTCTCCGAGTTCGAGGCGGAACGGGATTTCCAGTCCATGGAGCGGCTCCGCAACGCTCTTCTGCCCCAGGATCTGGAACTCAAGGACCCCGGCGCCGAGGGAGGCCTGCGCATCGACAATTCCCTTCTGCGTCTCGACCTCCGTCTCCCGGACACCGGTTCGGATTCCATCACCAATCCTCTTCTGGATTAGGAGGGCCGCCATGCAGGTGCGAATCGACGATATCAGGATCGGCAAGCGGGTGCGGAAAGATCTGGGTGATCTGGGCCCGCTGATGGAGAGCATGAAAAAATTCGGTCTCCTCAGCCCCATAATCGTCAACAGGGACAACAGACTCATCGCGGGCCGACGGCGGCTGGAATCGGCCCGGCGCCTGGGCTGGAAAACCGTGACGGTCATGGTGGTGAATCGGGAATCGGACCTGGAAAGGCTGGAGATGGAAATGGAGGAGAACATCCAGAGAAAGGAGTTTTCCCCCGAGGAACTGGCCGAGGGTTACACGGCCATGGATAAGTACCGCAGCCCCGGTTTCTTCCTCCGGATACGGCTGTGGCTCAAGGACTTCTTCCGCAGAATTTTCCGCCGCTTCCGGCGCCGATAGGCGTCGCCCCGTCTCCCCCGCCCGGCGTGCCGTGAGGGGGGCCGTCAGTATGTATGCCCGCCCCTTTTTGCGGGTTTTCCCTGCGCCCGTACGATGGAGCCGGCGCCCCCTAATCCAGGGTTGCCGGAGACAGGGGGCGGACCCGTCCGTCCCCGTCTTCGACGAATACCGCGGAATCGGTGAACAGCAGGAAGGTCTCCGGGTTCACCGCCACCCGGGACAGCGCCAGAAGGGACAGCGCGGAGTCATATTTCCCCAGACGCCAGACTCCCGAATCCCGGAGCACTGCAAAGAGCCACCCTCCCCCGACCTCCAGGACCGAACCGGGGTAAGCCTCCTCCCTGGCGGAGACCTTTTCCGCCAGGCTGCCCGCGTCGAGGATGGCCACTCTCCCTCCCCCGCCGCGGGCGAGGATGACGGCGATGCCGCCGCCGAAACTCCGGTAGGAGCGCCGGGTCACCGGAGCCTGCGGATAATCCGGCAGCTCCTCTCCGGTCCGGGGATGAATCATGACGAGCCTGCCTCCCCCTCCCGAAGCGGTCTTGATGAAGGGAATCCCCGCCGCCGCCCGGTCTGGTTCCCGGCTCAAAATTTCCCGCTGGTCCGCGGCGATGTCCTTCCTTTCCCGGCGCACCTCCTCCCGGGTTTCGCGGATCCTCGTCTCCGCCGCCGCGATTTCCGCCTCCCTGGCCGCGATGTCCCGCTTATCCTCCTCCAGTCCCGCTTTCCGCTGGGCCAGCTCCCGCTCTTTCTCGTCCAGGGTCCGGCGCTCCGCCTGAGCTTCGGGGCTGCGATCCTCCGGAGAAAGAGCCTCCCTTTTCGCCCGGACCTCCGCCTGTTCCCGTTCCAGCTTTCCGGTCTCCTCCGCCGCCGAGGCCGCTTCCTTTCTCACAGACTCCCGGGCAGCGGCGGTCCGCTCTTCGTCCCGGGCTATTTCCCGTTCCTTGATGTCCACCATCTCCTTGCGGAGCTCCACCGCCTTGTCCTCCCGGGTCCGCAGGTCCCCCAGCACCGCCTGATCGGAGATGGTCCGGGTTTCCACGGCCCCGGAGGCACCTTCCCGCAGGGGGATCAGCATCCGGGTCATGCCGGGCCATTCCCGGTAGGATCGGGCGAGCCCCGCGCTGAAGGCGTCCAGATGGGCCATCACATCCTGCTTGTAGCGGGAACCGAAATAGTCCAGGTTTTTTCGATAGACCGCGTTGTAGACGGTGACGAACTCCGCCAGGGTGGAGGCGTCTTTTCCGGAGTAGCCGAAGGCCGCCGTCAGGTAACCTTCGATGATGAGACGCAGGTTCCGGATATGGTCCACCGCCGCATCCTTCTCCAAAACGAAGATGTCCGCGTCCAGACCCGGAGCCGTTTTCGAACCCAGAACCCGGATAACCCGGTAACGGCCGAAATAGCTCCGTTCGCCGGGGGACCTTCCCAGGGCCGCTCCGATGCCGCGGATTTCGTCCACGGTCTCGATCTTGGAGGGCGGCCCTTCGAAGTTTTCAAACCGGATCCTGATGGAGGGGTCCGTCCGCAGTTCGCTTTTATCCACATCCAGCGCACCGGCGCCCATGCAGGCGAGGGCGGCGAGAATCAGGAGAGAGGCCTTTTTCATGAAAACAAGTATATCCCCTCCCCGAAAATATGCAACTCTACCGCTCCCCGGGGGATACCGGCCTGACCAGGCGGAGGAGCCGCTCCCGCAGCGCCTGGGGGTATTTCCCCGAGGACAGGAGGCGGACCGCAGCGGCGGCCGCCGGGGGGGGGAGCTGTCCCTGGTACGAGACCATCCCCTCCAGGGCTGAGACGATGCCCAGGGCGGTCCGGCTGTCCGGCGGGACCCGCGACCTGTCCAGAAGGATCGATACACTCCCGCTCCCTTTCCCCCGGGGATCGACTCCCAGGTCCCCCATGGCTTCCAGCAGTCCCGACAGGACGGCGCCGTCGGTTTCCCGAAGCAGCAGGTCCGCCAGAAAGTCCATGTCCCGGGAGGAGCCCAGAAGCCCCAGGAGCCGGATGGCCCGGAGGCGGATGTCCGGATAGTTCGGGGCCCCGGTCCGGGCGAAGGGCTCCTCCGCCAGAAGGCGGAGGAGCCGCTCCGCGTAGGGAAGGGAGCGGCCGAAGTCCCCCTCCCGGAACCTTCTTTCCAGATCCCCCAGGGCCGCGCTTTTTCGGGGAGCCCGGGAAGAGGATGCCTCCGCCAGAAGGTAGAGGTAATCAGGATCCTCCCGGTATTCCTCCTCCCCGTCTCCCCCCCCACCCGATTCCCGGAGAGGGACAGGCGCTTCCGGCTCCGCGCCGTAACGCACGAACTCGAAAAGATTCACCACCCAGTCGCCTCCGCCGACGGCGAGAAACCGGCCGTCCCCGGAGAGGGACATGCCGCCGGGACGCCCGGCGAGGGGAACGGCAAAGAGGCGGCGCCCTGAGGCGTCGTAGGCCGTCAGCTCCCCGGTTTCGTGAAAGGCGAAGAAAAGACCGCCGGACCCCGCCACTGCCCCGGCTATCCTTCTGGAGGGCCCTTCCAGAACCTCCACCGCCCCTTCCGACCCGTAGGCCAGCCCGCCCCTCGTTCCGGGGAAGAAAAACCGGTCTTCCCCCACGGGGAAGACCCCCGCCGCAACGAAGGGGAGTCTCGTTTCCCCCGGTGTCCCCAGCCGGGAGGGATGAAGCGAAAAACCGCCGTCCTCCCTGACCACGGCGAGCCTGCCGTCTCCGGTCCAGGCCAGGGCGGCGGGAGGGGCGGCGCCCGGGTCTTCCGGGTCGCCGGGCGCCGAGAGGCCGGCCGGAACTGCGGAGACTGCAGGGGATGGCCCCGGTTCCTGACGTCCCGAAAACCGGAACACCCGTACGGACCCGTCGGCGGCGCCGAAGGCGATACGGTCCCGGCCCGCCGCGGGGAGGCAGG
>JAKQWJ010000124.1 GCA_029562045.1 Spirochaetota bacterium
TCGTCGACGGCTGGCCGGTGGTCATCCAGCTTTCCCATCTCCCCCATCGCCTTTTCACCGACTTCGGGACAAAAAAACGGGATCTGGAAACCCGGTCTCTTCACGCCATCATCGAGGAGGACTACCGTCTGGTCTTTCAGAATGCCGAGCGCACCGTCGAGGCGATCCCCGCTCCCAGCCGGGAAGCGGACCTGCTCAAGATCGCCCCGGGCAGCCCCGTCCTCTACAGCACCAGCGTCTGGAAGACTGCGGATAACATTCCCGTGGAGTATGTGCTGGAATGGTACCGGGGAGACCGCAGCCAGTTCAAGATACAGATGGGGAGGACCACCGGCGCCACCGCCTGAGGGGTTCCGTCCGGCCATGGGAGCGGGACGGATTCTCTCGGAGAGACGCTTGTGACGCACCCGCCGGATCGGGGCCACAGATCCCGGCGCCGGCCCCACCTCCGGCCGCGTCGGATCCCTGCCGCCGGACCGGATCCCGGCCGGCGACTCTCCGACCCGGTGGTCAAACGGGGCCGGGGCTCCGCCTAGAGATGCTTGATCAGGGGCCGCCACTTCTCCTCGAGACTGCGGTTCGTGGCGTCCCCGCCGGGGAGGTTGGCGCTCATCCAGATGGGTGGCTCCACCCCCATGGCCTTGAGCCGGCGCACCGTCTCCAGCATCAGCAGGTTCATGGTGAAGACATTGCAGAGGGTGGCGGTGGGCCCCACCTTCTGGGCCACCCCCTCGATGGGCACCACGGCGTCCCCGTAGGGAAGATGGCAGTCGATGAAGAAGTCCACCTCCTGGTAGAGGTTCTTCCCCGAGGGGTGCCGTGAGGGGTGGTCCTTGGCCAGGGAGTCGGCGAAGCCCCTGGAGGTTATGGCTATGGACACCATCTTCCGTTTCCGGGCCTCCAGGGCCGCGTCGATGGTCATGGCGTTGATCCCGTAGGCGTTGACGATGATGAGGACCTCCCCGGGCTCCAGACCCACCCGGTAGGCGTCCAGGACCTGCTTGGCGTAGCCCGGGGTCCGCTCCACATAGTTGGACCTCTTGGCCCCGTGGATCAGGTTCGTTCCCGCGTCCAGGATGGCGTTGATGGGGGCCAGCCCCCCGGAGCGCCACAGGGTTTCCTCCACCGCCAGATTGGAATGACCCCCCGGGCCGATGACATGGATCATGCCTCCGGCGGCGATCTTTTTGGCCATCGCCTCCGCGGCGGCCCCCAGGCCGGGGTTGTCCGTGGCGATGGCCTCCAGAAGACCCTGCACGGTGGTGAGGTACAATTTGGCTTCGTTGGTCATTTTTTTCTCCTTGCAATGATATGATCGATGCAAAACAGGCTCATGAAGAAGGCGCAGACCGGAACGGCCATGTAGGCGTATCCGGTGGGAACATCCCAGGTTTCGAAGGGAATCTCCATCCGGACCCGGGTCACCTGGACACCGTACACCATCAGGGCCGTCATGAAACCCAGAAAGAGAATCTCCCCCGCAAGAACGACCCGTTTGCGCATCCCCGCGGGCATCCTGTCCTGGAAGAAATCCATCACCAGGTGGTCGTTGCGGTAGTACAGGGCGGAGGTCCCGAGAAAGACCATCCAGATGAAGGCGAAGCGGATGAGGCTCTCCATGAAAAGCCAGGACACCCCCAGGATGTTCCGCAGCAGGATGTTCAGGGATGTGAGGCCCAGAAGCAGGGCGAAAAGAAGACCGGTGAGGGTCTCCACGGCCCGCTCGAACTTCAGCAGGATTTTCGAGAACATCCCCCCTCCTTCACAGTATGAGATTGGGCAGCCACAGGACGATCTGGGGAATGTAGGTGGCGGCGATGAGGACCAGAATCAGCACCCCGATATGGGGCAGAAGCTCCCGGACCAGGGCATTGATGGAAACCTTGGCGATCTTCGTCTGGATGAAGAGCAGAGCCCCCACCGGCGGGGTGATGAGCCCGATCATCAGGTTCAGCACGTAGATGACCCCGTAATGGACGGGATCGATGCCCAGCCCCGTGGCCACCGGAAGCATCACCGGGAAGAAGATCAGCATCACCGGGACCGCGTCGAGGACGCAGCCCATGAGGAGGAGAAAAACCAGCGTAAAAAAGAGGTACATGTTCCGGGACATGTTCCAGGAAACGATGAGATGGTACAGCTGCTTCCCCAGCTGTTCGGAGGCCACGATGTACTGAAAGAGGCCCACCACCGCGAAGATGATCATGATGGAGGTGCAGAACACCGCGGTGTCCCGGACGGTGTCAAAAAAAATCTTCCAGGTGATGGTCCGGTACACGACGGTGGAAATGAAGAGGATATAGAGGATGGACAGGGCCGCCACTTCCACCAGGGTGACGAAACCGAAGACCACTCCGCTCAGAACGATGAGAGGGGCGATGAGGGCCAGGATGGTATCCTTCAGCAGGGCGACGAAATCCCCGAAAGTGCGCTTCGCCTCCACCCGGGGATAGCCCCTCCGGTTGGCCTGAATTGTCACCAGAATCCAGAGCACCAGGGCGATGAGCAGTCCGGGGATGAAGCCCCCGATGAACATCCTGCCGATGGAGACCCCGCTGATGATGCCGATGAGCATCATGGGGATGCTGGGCGGGATGATGGGCCCCACGATGGCGGAACTGGAGTTGATGGCCGCCGAAAAGGTGTCGTCGTAGCCCCGTTCCTTCATGATGGGGTGCAGGACCGCGGAGGTGGAGCTGGCGTCGGAGACGGCGGATCCCGAAATACCCGCCAGAAAAACGCTGACCACGATGGACACGTAGGCCAGCCCCGCCCGGTGCCGGCCGACGAAAAAATCGGCGAAACTGGTGAGCTTCCGGGTGATGCCCGTGGAACTCATCAGGTTTCCCGCCAGAATGAAAAAGGGGATGGCGATGAGGGTGTCGGAGTTGACCCCCCCCACCATCTGGGAAACCGCCACCCGGAGGGACACATCCCCCCGCAGCAGGATATAGACCAGACCGCTGGCTCCCATGGAAAACCAGATGGAGAAGCCCAGTCCGATCATCGCGAACATCAGGATGAACAAAAGGACTATCACCGGGACACCTCGCGGGGAGGAAAGGGCCGGCTGGGCGGCCCCTTCTCCCCATCGCAGAACGCTACATTGCGGCGATCCGGGCCAGCAGTCCCGCCGGCCACTTGACCCCTTCCCAATCGTTGAACAGCCCCTCCAGCTCCCGGCGGATCAGATCCAGCCGCAGTTCCGGTTCGGTAACCACGGTCATGTGCTTCCGCAAGGTGGCGTAGGCGCCGTCGAACATCTCGCTGGTGAGGCGGGTGACCAGGGCTCCCGCCTCTTCGGCGGCATCGAAAAAAATCTTTTTATCCCCCTCGCTGAGCCCCTTGTGGAAGGCCGGGTTGATGTAGAAGGTTTCGATGTCCCGGATGTAATCGGTCTTCATGTAGAACTTCTGGACCTCGTACATGCTGCTGTTGGCCACCGTGATGGCCCCGTTCTCCTGGGCGTCCACCACCCCGGTTTTCAGGGAAACATAGAGGTCCGCCAGGGGTATCTGCTGAGGCAGGGCCCCGAGCTTTTTCATGGTCCGCAGGACCACTTCACTGGCAGCGGTGCGGATCTTCAGTCCCTTGAAATCCGCCGGGGTCAGAATCCGGCGGTTGGCGCTGAGACCCCGGGGGGCGGTGTCTCCGGTGATGTTCAGCAGTTTTACCCCCGTGGCCGCCTCCGCGGCGGCGATGAGGGGTTTGAAGTCCTCCGACAGCATGACCTTGCGCATGTGTCCGTAGTCCCGGTACAGGAAGGGAATGGCGGTGATCTCGAAGGCCTCGCCGCCCTTGATGAAGGCCAGGGTGTTGATGCCGCCGTAGACGAGATCCAGGTCCCCGGTCTTCACCTGGGCGAACATCTCCAGAATGCCCCCCAGCTGGCTGTTGGGGAAAACATTGATCTTTATCCGCCCGCCGGTCCGCTCCTCCACCAGTCTGGCGAAGAGCTCCGCCCCCTTGTGGGTGGGGTGAGCCTCGTCACGGATGTGGCCCAGTTTGAGGGCCCTTCGCTGCTCCTGCTGGGCCCCCGCCAGGGCAAGACCGGCGATCAGACAAACCAGAAAAAGAACTGAAAACATCCTCTTCATCACGCACCTCCGAAACCGGAATGGGAGAAATATGGGATTGAAAAGACATGATTTTTTACGTCCCTATTTTAACTATAGCATGGAGATCTTGTTTGTCAATGAAATCGGCGTCGGGAACCACGGCGGAGAACCATTTGCCTTGATTCCCCCATCGGACCTGAGTAGCTTTGATTCAGGATTGATGCGGGAAATGAAAGCAGTCCGATGGAGGTTAACGATATGAAGGAGCGGATAGATTATTTCAAAACCGCACCGGATGGGGCCGGTATCCTGGCAAAGCTGGAAGGTTATATCCGGGAATCGGGTCTGGACCGGGATCTTATAGAACTGGTCAAACTGCGGGCCTCGCAGATAAACGGCTGCGCCTTCTGCATCGACATGCACACCAAGGACGCCCGCTCCCACGGGGAGAGCGAGCAGCGCCTTTACGGGGTGACGGCCTGGCGGGAGGCGCCCTTTTACACCGGCAGGGAACGGGCCGCCCTGGCCTGGGCCGAGGCGGTGACGCTGATCGGCCGGGACCATGTCCCCGACGCGGTCTATGACGAGGCCCGCCGGTTCTTTTCCGAAAAGGAACTGGTGGATCTCACCCTTGCCGTCATCGCCATCAACTCCTGGAACCGGCTGGCCATCAGCTTCCGTTCGACGCCGGGCTCCTACCAGCCCGATCACCCGACGACGAAAAAAGCCGTGCCCGCGGCGACCTGAGTGGCGGGAGCAGCCGGCCCGGGGGCCGCCCTCTCCGGGAGGAGCGCCCGTCGTTTGCGGAAAAAGGGCGCCCCTGCGGTGACAAAAAGTCCGGCGGCTGGGGTCTGGCGGGGGCCGCCCTCTCCGGGAGGGGCGGCCGGCTAAAAACGGCCCCGGGCATCGGTCTCCGGCGGCGGCACAGGAGGAACTGGGATGAACGGATTCGCCTACTGGTCCATGACGGCGGAGGAGGCGCTGCGGAGACTTGATTCCTCCGCCGACGGGCTGAGCGGCCTTGCCGCAGCCCGGGCGCTCCGGCGGGCGGGCCCCAACAGCCTGAGGGTCCGGAGAAAAAGAGGGCCCTTCCGCCTTTTTCTCGATCAGCTGAAAAGCCCCATCGTCCTCATCCTTCTTTTCGCCACCGTCGTTTCCGCCTTTCTCCGGGACTGGGGGGACTCTCTGATCATCCTGACGATCCTGCTGGGCAGCGCCCTGCTGGGCTTCTTCCAGGAGTACCGGGCGGACATCGCTGCGGAGAAGCTGAAGGAAGGGGTTTCCTTCAAGTCCCGGGTCATGCGGGACGGAAAGATCGAATCGGTTCCCACCGAGGAGCTGGTCCCGGGGGATGTGGTTATCCTCTCCGCCGGGAGCCTGGTCCCCGCCGACGGCATCGTCCTGGAAGCCCGGGACCTCTTCGTGAACCAGGCTGTCCTGACGGGGGAAACCTTCCCGGTGGAAAAGCGCCCCGGTCCGACGGCGGAGAGCGCCGGGCTGTCCCAGAGGACCAACGTGGTTTTCATGGGGACCACCGTCAGGAGCGGAAGCGCCCGGGTTCTGGTGGCCGCCACGGGGCTCGACACCGCCTTCGGCGGGATAGCGGAGAAGCTCAGCCTGCGTCCTCCGGAGACCGAGTTCCAGCGGGGCGTCCGGCGGTTGGGCTTTCTGCTGACGGAGGTGATGCTCCTTCTGGTCATGGGCATCTTTTTTTTCAATGTGTTCTTCCACAAACCGGTCCTGGATTCGCTCCTTTTTTCCGTCGCCCTGGCGGTGGGGCTGACCCCCCAGCTTCTTCCCGCCATCATCAACATCAACCTGTCCAGGGGTTCGCAGGACATGGCGCGGAAGGGCGTCATCGTGCGGCGCCTCGAATCCATGGAAAATTTCGGCTCCATGGATATCCTCTGCACCGACAAGACCGGCACTCTGACCATGGGGGCGGTGCGGCTGGACGGGGCC
>JAKQWJ010000131.1 GCA_029562045.1 Spirochaetota bacterium
CGCCCCGGCCTGGATGGCCGCGTCCACCGTGACCATGAGGCAGAAAAAGTGCTCGTTGACGTTCAGTTCGAACCGTTCCTCGGAGATGGAGAACTTCAGGGGAAGATGGTTTTCCACGTCCTGCACGATGTACAGGTCCATCCCCCGGACCGAATCCAGTATCTCCGCCTTGAACTCCCCGTTGGGGAAGCGGGTGTAGGTGACGTCGATTTTATAGCGGGGGGGGCGGGTTTCCCGCACCCCCGGGCCGATGGCCCGGGATGTGTTCAGGTCCCGGTCGAAATTCATCATTTCCACCACTTCGGTAACGCTGCGGCGGTACTTGGTGGCTAGGGTCTGGGCTCTTTTTTCGAAACGCCGAATGAAGATTTGCTTTAAGTGCCTGATGATCTCATTGGCGAAATCCTCGCCCCCCGGGCAGGCGATGATGCCCAGGGATTCCGACGATTTGAAGCTCATGGTCGATCCGACCTTACCACGGGAGTCCCGGCCGGGTCAAGGCGAAGGTTGAGGAATTCCAGGACCGCCGGGCCCCGGGGATAAACCCGCACCAGACTCAGGGAGCCCCGGGCCAGCCCGAAGCGCCAGAACCGGTCCGCCGTCAGGCCCAGAACCCGGGAAAGGTAGACCCGGAGAGTCCCGCCGTGGGCCGCCACCAGGACCGGCCCCCCGGAATGCTCTTTTTCGATGCCGTCGAAACAGCGCAGAACCCGTTCCCGGAAATCCTCGAAGCCTTCGCCCCCCGGCGGACGGGACAGGCGGGGATCCGCCGCCCAGGAAAGAGCCAGTTCCCGGCCGGGGCCGTCCAGATCCCCGAAGCGGAGGCCCTCCCAGAGACCGAAGTGAATCTCCCGCAGATCCTGGTGGACCCGCAGCTCCGGCCCCGGGGCTTCGCAGAGGGCGGCCACCATCCCGGCGGCGGCCCGGGCCCGCCTCAGGGGGCTGGTGTGGATCCTTTCCAGGGGGACCCGCCGGAGGAGACCCGCCACCCCTTCCGCCTGCCGGCGGCCCAGGTCGGACAGGTCCGGGTCGCTCCCGCCGCCGATGTAGTCTCCCTCTCCGACGATCTCCCCATGGCGGACCAGGTACAGATCCAGGGGTTTCACGGGAAGAAAATCTCCCAGAAGGGGAACAGGATGAGCCTCTGGGCCGCGGTGAAGCCCGCCAGCAGCGCTATTTCGGAAATTTCGCAGAGGGCGCCGTAGGAGTCCCCCGTCAGCCCCCCCTGGAGCTTGTCCATCCCGTAGGCCGCGAGCCAGCCCACCCCGGCGGCCGCGGCGGTGACGAGGATCCCCACCGGTCCGGTGAGGAACAGCACCAGAAACCCCGTTCCCGCCCAGGCGGCCATCAGGTCCCCCCGGCGCAGGCGTTTCTTGAAAAAGGCCCCCATGCCGTCGGGCCGGGCGGAGGGAAACAGATGCATCCCCCCCAGCAGGATGGACCGGGCCACGGCGGGAACACAGATCAGGATCGGAAACAGAAGGCCGGTTTCCACCTCCCCGAGGAAGGAGTATTTCAGAAGAAGGGAAAAGACCAGAGCGGAGGCTCCGAAGGTCCCGATCCGGGAATCCTTCATGATCCGGAGGCGTTTTTCCCGGGTCTCCCCTCCCCCCAGGCCGTCCGCGGTGTCCGTCAGCCCGTCCAGGTGCAGCCCCCCGGTGACGGCCACCCATCCCAGGAGCACCATGGCCGCCACGGCGTCCATGGACCAGAACACCAGGGCAATTCTGCCGCCGATGAAGAGGGCCGCCCCCATGAGAACCCCCACGGCGGGGAAAAACGCCGGGATTCCCTCGGGCTCCTCGGCGCCCTCCGGCGGCGGAAGGGGAACGATGGTCAGGAGCCTGAGGGCCCCCATCAGTTTCCGGAGAAGGATCTTTCCCATGAAGAGCTTATACACCGAAGGCGGGATATCCTCAACCGCCGGCGCCGCCCTTTTCCCCCGCCACCCCCGCCTCCTGGAAGGTGGCGGTTTCGTTCAGAAGCCGGACGGCGGCCTCCACCAGGGGCATGGCCGCGGCGGCTCCGGTCCCCTCCCCCAGCCGCATCCCCAGATCCAGGAGGGGCGCGAGGCCCAGGTGCTCCAGGATCGCCCGATGCCCCGCCTCGGCGGAGGTGTGGGCCCCGATTAGAAAGGGCCGCACCGCGGGGGCTATCCTCACCGCCAGAAGCGCCGCGGCTGTGACGATGAAACCGTCCACCAGCACAGGGATCCTGCCCCGGGCGGCGCCGATCATGGCCCCCGCCAGACCGCCGATTTCGAACCCCCCCACCTTGGCGAGGATATCGAAACCGTCGTTCCGGTCCGGCCGGTTCACCCGCAGGGAACTCTCCACCACGGCCACCTTCCGGGCCAGCATCGCGTCGTCGATGCCGGTCCCCCGGCCGGTAACCGCCGCCGGGGGAAGGCCGGTGCAGGCCGCCGCCACCGCCGCCGAGGAGGTGGTGTTGCCGATCCCCATCTCCCCCAGCCCCAGAAGATCCAGCCCCCGGGAAATTTCCTCCTCCACCACCGCGATCCCCGCCTCCACCGCCTGCTCCGCCTGTAGACGGCTCATGGCGGGGCCCCGGGCGATGTTGCCGGTGCCCCGGCCCAGGGGGCGGAAAACCAGGCCGTCCCGCTTCGGGTACTCCGTGGCGACTCCCAGATCCACCACCGTCACCCGGGCCCCCACCAGACGGGACAGAACATTGATGCAGGCCCCCCCGTCGAGGAAGTTCACCACCATCTGGGCGGTCACCTCCTGGGGGTAGTTGTGGATGCCCTCCGCCAGAACGCCGTGGTCCCCGGCGAAGACGATCAGCGACTTTCGCTCCACCCCGGGTCGCGGCCGGCCCTGGATGGCCGCCACCAGGGCGGAGAGTTCCTCCAGGCGGCCCAGACTGCCCCGGGGCTTTGTGAGTCTGTCCTGGCGGGCCAGGGCGGCGGCCCGCAGGGCCTCGTCGGGGGCCCGTATCCCGGAAATGGTCCGGGTGATGGATCCGGTCATACGACTGACTCCTTCATTTCAGTTTTTGCGGAATTCCCGCCACGAGAAAATAGACCTCCCCCGCCCTGGCGGCCACCAGCTGGTGCACGGCGCCGGAAATGTCCTGAAACAGGCGTCCCAGGGCGTTCGGAGACAGAAGCCCCACCCCCACCTCGTTGGACACGATGATGGTCGGAACGGGCCCCCCCTCCGCGGCGTCCAGGAACCGGCGGGTTTCCGTCAGAATCGATTTTTCCAGTTCCTCCGGGGGAAGGCCTTCCCCGGCCATCATATGGTTGGAGATGAGGAGGGTCAGACAGTCCAGAAGAAGGGCGCAGCTGTCTCCGGCGGCGGCCAGAACCCGGGACGGGTAGAGGGGCTCCTCGATGGTCTTCCAGCTCCCTGGACGGCTCTCCCGGTGTTTCGCGATCCGCCGCCGCATCTCCTCGTCGCCGCCCTCGGCGGTGGCGATGTAGGTGACCGGGGGTCCGCCGGATTTCTGGAAGGCTCCGGCCAGCCCCTGAGCGAAGGCGGTCTTGCCGCTTCGGGCTCCTCCCAGAACAAATACGATATCACCCATCCCCCGTCCCCTCCACGAAGTCCCGGACCGCGCCCACCAGCCGGGAGTTCTCCTCCCCGGTCCGGACGCCGATTCTGACGTAATCCGAAAGCCCGAAGGAGGCGCAGTCCCGCAGAAGGATGCGCCGCCGGGCCAGATGCGCCAGGAGTTCCCTCTTCCGCCGAAGCTTTGCCAGAATGAAGTTCGCCTCCCCGGGCAGGACCTCTCCCTCGCCGGCGGACCGGAGGATTCCGCGAAGGTCCTCCCGCAGCGCCCGGGTCAGTTCTCCCAGGTCCCGCCAGGTCCTCCGGTAATAGTCCCGGGCTTCCAGGGCTGCGAGCCCCAGGGTCTGGGCGAAGCAGGAAACGCTCCAGGGCGTGCGGACCCGCTCCAGATGCGCCGCCGTCTCCACCGGCGCCGCCAGGTAGCCCAGCCGCGCCCCGGGGATTCCGAAGTCCTTGGTCATGGACCGGAGGACGATGAGGTCCCCGCCGGGGAGGATTCCGGCCAGGTCTTCTTCGCCCTCCCGGAAGGAGAGATAGGCCTGATCCAGAACCAGGCCTCCTGCCACGTCCCGGACGGCCTCCCGGAGGACGGCCAGTTCCTTCGGGGAGAGGAGGACGCCGGTGGGGTTGTTGGGGCTGCAGACATAGACCAGATCGGGCCGAAGATCCAGGATTTCCCGGGTCAGGGCGTCCATATCCCACCGGAAGAGGTCCTCCTCCCGGGCCTGCAGGCGGTGCGGCCTTCCCCCGTGGAGGGCGGCGCTGCGGGCGTACTCCCCGTAGGTGGGCCCCAGGACGAGACAGGTCGATCCGGGCCGGATGAAGGCCAGTCCGATGAGATCCAGGGCCTCCGAGGCTCCGGCGGTGACCAGAATCTCCTCCTCCCGGACCCCCAGGCCCCGGGCAAGCGCCCGGCGTAGCAGGAGGGATCCGCTGTCGGGGTACCGGCCGACGTCGGCGCCCCCCGCCGCGGCGGCCACCTCCGGCGCCGGGGGAAAGGGGTTGACGGAAGCGCTGAAATCCAGGACATCCTCCGGCGCCAGCCCCCGGGCCAGGAGGCCGGGGTAATCGGGGCCTCCGTGGGGCACCGGAGGGATCAGGAGATGCTCGGGTTTAGGCGAAAAAGACACGCGATCCTCCCAGGGAGAAAAAAACCAGGCCCGCCGCCAGGAGAACCCCGGCAACGCCGGTCAGACGCCCCGCCCGGGCCAGATCGTCCACCGTGGGCTCCGCCGCCCCGCCCGACAGCTCGTAGGAGCCCCTTTTGCGCAGGCTCACCCCCAGGGCGCCGGCGGCGGCGGCCATGGTCCAGCCGGCGTTGGGGCCGGCTGCCCTCCCGTGCTGCCCCAGCATGGTCCGGAGGGCGTTTTTCCCGTCCCCCCCGGTCAGAACCGCGGCGGCGACGATGGCGAAACCGGCGATCCGGGCGGGCAGATAGTTCAGGGCCGTGTCCGCGTGGGCGGCGAACTTGCCCAGATACTCGTGTTCCCGGTCCCGGTAGGCTATCATGGAATCGCAGGTGTTGACAAACCGGTAAACCCAGGCGCCGGGGAGGCCGAAAAAACGGAAAAACAGAAGAGGAGCCAGGAAACCGTCGGTGAGGTTCTCCGCCAGGGATTCGATGGCCGCCCCCGCGACTTCCCCTTCGGTCAATTCCGCCGTATCCCGGCTGACCAGATGGAAGGACAGGAGACGCCGCGCGTCGTCCAGATCCCCCCGGCGCAGGGCCTCCTCCACGGCCTTTCCCGCCCGCAGCAGGGTTCTGAGGGTGAAGGTCTGCCTCAGGAGGAAGGCTCCCGCCAGCGCCCTGACAAGGAAGGGGGCCGGCCGGAGGACGCTCCCCGCCAGGGCCGGGGCGGAGCCGAAGAGGAAGGCCCCGGAAAGGACCACGGCGGCGCCGAAAAAAAAGCGCGCCCCGTCCCCCCGGGGTTTCAGCCTCAGAAGGGCGGCGATGCAGCGGCCCATCCAGGCCACGGGGTGCAGCGGGTTCGGCAGTTCCCGGAATACAAGATCCAGCCCCAGGGCTGCAGCGAGCACAAGAACCTGTGACACCGGCGGACGCAACCTCCCTTCGCCGATGGATTCTACTCCGGGCCCGGTCCTCTGTCTTGCAGTTTTTTTCGTATTTTGGCGAAAAGCGGGGCGGCCCGGGTGACGCTGCTCTCCGGGCACGGGGGTAACAGCCGGGCCGGAGGACCCGGCAGCTCTCGGGCCGTCATTGCAAACCCGGCTCCGAGGGCCGCCCGCCGCGGGATATCTGGATTTTTTTCCCCGCCGCCGGTAGTATGATCTTCCATGAAAACGCGCCCGCGGGTCCCGGGGATCCTCCTCGTCCTGCTTTCCCTGCTCCGGCCCATGGCGGCCCTTCCCCAGGAACCGCAGATCTCCGCCCTCTCCGCCGTCCTCATCGACGCCCGGACCGGGACTCTGCTGTACGAAAAAAACGGCTCTCTTCCCCACCCGCCGGCGTCCCTGACCAAGGTGGTGACCATCCACCTCCTGCTGCAGGAGATCGCCGCTGGCAGGCTGAAACCGGAGGACCCGGTTTCGCCTCCCCCGGAGAGCTGGGCCGCGAACCTTCCGGCGGACTCCTCGCTGATGTTCCTGGGTCCGGACCAGACGCCCCGGGTGGGGGACCTCCTCCGGGGTCTGGCGGTCTCCTCGGGGAACGATGCCGCGGTGGCGGCGGCGACGCTGCTTTCCGGCTCGGTGGACGCCTTTACCCGGCGGATGAACGCCGAAATGCAGAGGCTGGGCATCGAGAACCTGGAGTTTGTCGAACCCTCGGGCTACGACGGGCGAAGCCGGATCACCGCCCGGGATTTCGCCGCTTTCATCAAGCTGTATCTGGAACTTCACCCCCAGTCCCCGGCGGAACTCCACAGCCTCCGGGAGTTCACCTACCCCCGGAAGGAAAACCTCAAACCGGGAAACGGCTCCAACCCCATAACCCAGCACAACCGGAACAGCCTGCTTCAGACCTACCCCGGAGTGGACGGGGTGAAAACCGGATACCTCCACGAGTCGGGCTTCAACATCGCGCTGACGGCGGAGCGGGACGGGATGCGGCTGATCCTGGTCCTGCTGGGGGCATACGGCGAAACCCCCGGCGCGGGGATCCGCAGCCGGGACCGGGACGCCCGGGCGCTCCTGGATTACGGCTTCGCCACCTACACCACCCTCCGGGTGGGGTACCCCGCCCCCGAGACGGTCCGGGTCTGGAAGGGCCGAACCTCTGCCATACTCCCCCGGGGACCCGACCAGGTCTGGGTGACGGTCCGGCGGGGAGAAGAGGGAAAACTCCGGGGGGAATTGTCCCAGCGGAAGTTCGTCACCGCCCCTGTGGCCCCGGGCGCGACTCTGGGAACGGTGCTGGTCCACGCCGGAGACAGACTGGTCTACCAAGGGGCCCTCCTGGCCCCCGACGGGGTGGAGAGAGGCCCCTGGCACCGGGTTTTGTACCACCAGATTCTCCTGTTTTTCCGGGGCTTATTCGGCCTGCCCCGTTGACTTTCGATTGACAGGGGAGGTATTTTTACGATAAGGAGAATTGTTAGGCATGCCAAACAACCTTAACCACAGGGAACATATATGAATCACATAAAACTCAAGGATCTCGTTCCCGGCGAAACCGCCGAAGTCGTGGGGTACGCCCCCTGCGACCCGCGGTACCGGAGCAAGCTTCTCAGCATGGGACTTACCAAACGGGCCGTCATCCAGCTGATAAAAACCGCCCCCCTGGGGGATCCGGTGGAAATTGAGATCCGGGGCTTTCATCTTTCCCTGCGGAAAGACGAGGCGGACGTTCTTCTGCTGGAGAGAATCCCCGCCGTGGCGAGGCCCGAGCCGCCGGGGCCCGGCTGCTGCGGAGAAGGCCCGGGACGTCCCGGCGGCCCCCGGGGGGGGCACGGTCGGAGATGGGGCTTCCGCAGGAGACTGGGGCGCCTTTTCCGGGGGGGCTAGGCCATGAAAAACGCCGTCATAGCCGTCGCGGGCAACCCCAACAGCGGCAAAACGACCCTGCTCAACTCCCTCACCGGGAGCCGTCACTATGTGGGCAACTGGCCGGGAGTCACGGTGGAAAAAATCGAAGGGGAGTACAGCTGGAACGGCTCCACGGTCCGGGTGGTGGACCTGCCGGGGATCTATTCCCTTTCGGCTTTCTCCGAGGACGAAAGGATAGCCCGGGACTATATCCTGGGGGGAGAGGCGGACCTGATCGTCAACATCGTGGACGCCGCCAACCTGGAACGCAACCTCTTCCTCACCAGCCAGCTCATCGAACTGAAAAAACCCCTGCTCTTCGTCCTGACCATGATGGATCTGGCGAAGGACAAGGGGCTGGAAATCGATCTGGAGCATCTTCGGACCCATCTGGGCTGCCCCGTGGTGGCCGTCAACGCCACCGAAGCCAAGGCGGCGGAGTCGGTGAAAAAGGCCGTCGCCCAGGCCCTGGGGGACCCGAAGACCTGCCCCGTCACCGTATCCTACCCCAACGAGATCGAAGACATCCTCGCCGGATGGGCGGAGAGCCTGCGCCTCCCGGCGGAGGAGTCAAGGGCCACCGAGCGCTGGATGGCCCTGAAGCTTCTGGAGGGGGACCCGCTCATCGAATCCCGGGTCGTCTCCGGCGGCGGTCTCCGGAAGGAGGACATCGCCGCCGCCCAGGAGAGGATAAAACGGATCCTGCACCAGACCGCCGACGAGGCCATCGCCGATGCCACGTACGGCTTCATCTACGGCGTCACCAAGGACGTGGTGCGCAAAAAAGCCGCCCGGCGCTCCATCACCGAGGACATCGACCGGGTGGTCATGCACCGGTTCTGGAGCATCCCCATCTTCTTCTCCGCCATGTACTTCGTGTTCTGGGTCACCATCAACATCGGCGGAGCCTTCATCGATTTCTTCGACATCCTCTTCGGGGCCGTATTCGTCGACGGTTTCGGCTCCCTCCTGACCGCCCTGGGTTCGCCTCCATGGCTCAAGATCCTGCTGGCCGACGGGGTTGGGGCGGGAATACAGACCGTCTCCACCTTCGTTCCCATCATCTTCACCATGTTCTTCGCCCTGTCCATCCTGGAGGATTCGGGTTACATGGCCCGGGCGGCCTTCATCATGGACCGCTTCATGCGCCTCATCGGCCTGCCGGGAAAGTCCTTCGTTCCCATGCTGGTGGGTTTCGGCTGCACCGTCCCGGCCATCCTGGGAACCCGCACCCTGGACAACAAAAGGGACCGGTACATGACCATCTTCATGACCCCCTTCATGTCCTGCGGGGCCCGCCTGCCGGTGTACGCCTTCTTCGCCGCGGTGTTCTTCGGGTCCGCCGGGGGCGCCATGGTTTTTTCCCTCTACCTGGTGGGGATCCTTCTGGCCGTGGGGACCGGATTCCTGCTGAAACGCAGCCTCTTCCGGGGGGAGACCTCCCACTTCATCATGGAGCTTCCGCCCTACCATGCCCCCCGGATAAAGCACATCCTGATCCATACCTGGAGCAGACTGAAGTTCTTCATCATCCGGGCGGGAAAGGTCATAACCCTGTCGGTGGTAATCCTGGGGTTCCTGAACTCCCTGGGGACCGACGGTTCTTTCGGCAACGAAAACAGCGAGAAAAGCGTCCTGTCCGGCATCGGCAAGGCGGTGACCCCGGTCTTCACCCCCCTGGGGGTGGAGAAGGATAACTGGCCCGCCACGGTGGCCATCTTTTCCGGGGTCTTCGCCAAGGAGGCGGTCATCGGAACCCTCACCTCCCTGTACTCCCAGAATGTGGGGGACCGGGTCGAGGAGACTCCGGGCTTCGGCTCCAGGATCGTCGCCGCCCTGGTTTCGATTCCCCAGGGATTGGCGGAGGTCGTCTCCTCACTGCTGGAGCCCATCGGTCTGGGATTTTCCCGGGGAGGGGCGGCCGCGGGAACATTCTCCCCCGAGGACCAGGAACTCTTCTCCCTGGTGCGGGAGCATTTTCCCCGGGGCAGGAACCAGGCCTACTCCTATCTGCTGTTCATCCTGATCTACGTTCCCTGTGTGGCCGCCATGGGGGCGGCCATCAAGGAGATGGGGACGCTTCTCGGGGTGTTCATGGCCTTCTATACGACCCTGATGGCCTGGATCGTGGCCACTCTCTACTATCAGTTCACCGTGGGGGGTGAAATCCTCTGGATAGCCGTCGCCCTGGGGCTTCTGGCGCTGCTGATCCTGGGACTCCGGGCGGCGGGTCCCGCGGCGCAGTCCCGGGGAGCCAAAAAACCCGGACCGGGCTGACCCGGGAAGTCCCGGAGTTCCCCCAAGGGCGCCCCGGAGAGGCGCCCCTGCGGGGCGCCGGGCTTCCGCTCCGGCGGAAAGCCCGCGGAAACCCGGCGGAAAGCCGACATATCAGACCGGAGATTCCCCCGCCTTGACCGCTTTCCTGCGGGGTTTGCGGGCCTTCCGGGGGGCGGGCGTCTTCTCCGCCGCCTCCTCCCGCAGCTCGTCGATCAGCAGCTTGCGCAGAACCTTCAGGGTGTTCGCCTTGCTGACGCCGAACTGGTTTTTGACCTCGTCGTCGCTCATGCCGTTGACGGCGATGTAGGTGTCCATCATGTTCAAAGCCATGGGGCCTCCTTTTTATTTATAGATACTATATGAGGATATTTTTTCTTCCCTGTCAATGGGTCTTCGGGGGCGCGAAGTCTGT
>JAKQWJ010000139.1 GCA_029562045.1 Spirochaetota bacterium
CGCCCCGCTCCAGTGGGCCCTGAACTTCATGGGCATCGTACGGTACAAAGCGCTTTCACTCAACTTTCTGTTCTATCTCGCCTGGAACACCCTCCACATCGTCTTCACCGTCCGTTATTTTTCCGGCAAGGCCGACGAACCCGGGGCCTTCCAAGACGGAATGATACCCGGCTCCTTCATCGAAGAACGGGGGCTCACGTCCCGGGAGGTGGAGATGATCCGTCTCATCGGGCAGGGGCTGTCGAACAAGGAGATCGCCGCCCATATCGGGGTCTCCCTTGCCACGGTCCGGACGCATATCTACAACCTCTATCAGAAAACCGGGGCGGCGAGCCGCGTGGGGCTTCTGAACCGGGTGAAAGAGGCGTATCAGACCGCATCTCATACAAAAGTCTGAGTCTGTTTTCGCAGAAATCGTACTTTTTTCGAATGTCCCCTCTCCCGGGTTTTCGGTTATGTTCCGCCCATCGGATCATCGAAAACGAAAGGAGAAAAAAATGAAGAATCTCGGGAAAAAAATCTTCGTCGTCGCGGTTTTTTCGCTTCTCACCGCAGCCCTCGCTTCGGCCTCGGAAAAGGAGGGAAAGGCTTTGACGGCCTTCGGGTCCCTGGGTTACAGACTGGGCGTGATGGATAAAAAGCCCGTGGGCATGCCCGGTCTGGAAATGGGCCTCGTTCTCTGGGAGAGACTTCTTCTGGGAGTGGAAACCCGGTCCGTTCTGCCCGAACTGGACCGGAGACTGGCGGGAGAGAGCCGGACCCTGCAGGGAGGAAGCGGAGGGCTCCTCATCGGAATCAATATAATAAAGGGAGGCATCTTTACCCTGGGTTTTCAGAATGTATCCGGCTTCGGAGGCTATGTATTTCGGGGCGAAAACGGGATCGCCATGTTCCACTACTTCGTGGATTCATCGCTTTTCGGCGAGTGGGAGATTCGGGACCATCTGCGTCTGGGGCTCAGCCTCGGGAACCGGGTGAGCTACCGCGTCAAGGATGGGGACGGGCTCGATGCGGACATGCAGAAAGGCCCTTTCGCCGGGCTCTACCTGAAGCTCGGCACTTTCTAGGCTCCCCGCGGGAGCTCTCCGTGCCCCGGAGAGCTCAGTGGGCGCAAGCCCCCCGGGCCGATCCCGGACCGGGGGCTTCGGGACGTGCCGGAGGACCGGTGTTGGGGCCCCGGGATCCGGGCCCCAAGGCGTGGGCCGGTCCGGGCTCGGCCCGGGTTTTTCCCGGATCCGGTCCACGTTTAGCCCGGGGCCGGGTTTGGCCCGGGGTCCGGGCCCCGAGGCGTGGCCCGGGGTTCAGGTTTGGCCCGGGCTCGGCCCGGACCCGGTGCTTCCCCGGGGCGCGGAAAATGTGTATCCTGACCCCGCATGGTACGGGAACTGACCACCCTTCTTCCTTACATGAAGCAATACCGCCTTCGCTACCTCGCCGGTTTCCTCCTGCTGGTGATCACCTCCGGAGGGCAGATGGTGATTCCCCAGATCCTCAAGGGGGCGGTGGACACCATCGCCGGAGGCTCCTATCGGGCGGCGGACCTGCGGGCCCCGCTGGGGGCTCTTCTGGGCACGGCCTTCGTCATCGCCTGCGCCCGCTTCGGGTGGCGCCACTTCATCCATGGAACCTCCCGCCGGATCGAGGCGGAGCTGCGGGAAAAGCTCTTCGGCCATCTGATGGACCTGCACACGGGCTTCTTTGCCGGAAGAAAAACCGGCGATTTCATGGCCCGCATGACCAACGACATGCACGCCGTCCGGATGGCCTCCGGAATGGCCATCGTGGCCCTCACCGACGGGGTTTTCATGACCCTGACCATCCTGATCATCCTGTTCCGACAGTCTCCGGAACTCACGGCGTACATCATCATGCCCCTTCCCCTCATCACGGGGCTCATCATTTTTCTGGGCTCCTTCGTGGGAAAAAAGTTCAGGAAGGTTCAGGAGACCTTCGCGAAGCTCAGCGAGAACGCCCAGGAGAGCATCGCCGGCATCCGGGTCATCGCATCCTATGTCAAGGAAGATTATTTTGTCCGGAAGTTCGCCGAGGACAACGACGCCTACCGGCGGGCCAACATGGACCTGGTGCGGACCTGGGGGCTCTTTCACCCCGCGGTCGCCTTCCTGTCGGGCCTCACCGGGGTCCTTCTCCTGTACGTCGGAGGACGGGCGGTTCTGGAGGGTCGGCTCTCCCCCGGCGGCTTCGTCGCCTTCTTCAGCTACCTGGAAATGCTGATCTGGCCGATGATCGGGGCGGGCTTCACCGTCAACCTGCTGCAACGGGGAGCGGCGGCCCAGGGCAGGATAAACGAGATCCTCCGGGCAAAGCCGGAGATTTTCTCCCCTCCGGCGGGGATCCGCCGTCCGCCCCGGGGCGGGGTGGAGGTCCGGGACCTGACCTTTTCGTACGGGAACGGAGCGGCGCCGATCCTTCGGGGGGTGGACTTCTCCGTGGCCGCCGGCTCCACCCTGGGCATCCTGGGAAGGACCGGTTCGGGGAAATCCACCCTGGTGTCCCTTCTGCCCCGGCTCTACGACCCGCCGAAAGGAACGGTTTTCATCGACGGGGAGGACATTCTGGCCTACGACCTGCATATCCTCCGGGGATCCTTCGGGGTGGTTCCCCAGGACACCTTTCTGTTTTCCGCCACCATCGGAGAAAACATCGAGTTCGGCGCCGACGGCCCCCTGAGCCCCCGGGAACTGCGGGACCTGGCGGAGATATCCACCATCGCCGAGGACGTGGAGGGTTTCCCCGGAGGCTACCACACCGAAATCGGCGAGCGGGGCCTGACCCTTTCGGGGGGTCAGAAGCAGAGGATCGCCATTTCCCGCGCCCTGGCGCGGAACCCGCGGATCCTCGTCCTGGACGACGCCCTTTCGGCGGTGGATTCGGACACGGAGGAGAAGATCCTGTCCCGGGTGCTGGCCCGCCGGGAGGGGAAAACCAGCATCATCATCAGCCATCGCATCCGGGCCCTCTCCCGCTGCGACCGCATCAT
>JAKQWJ010000161.1 GCA_029562045.1 Spirochaetota bacterium
CCAGAAGACAACGCTCCGGCTCCAGGACGGGGCGGCCCTCCTCCCGGGCCCGCCGGTAGAGGCCCTGGTACTCTTTCCGGATGCCCTGACAGGCGGAGTCGAGCCTCTCCTCCTCGACGAAAACCACCGGCGTGTCCCCGGGGAGGTAGTCCGTCAGCCGGTGGGTCCCGGCGAAGGCATGGGGAAAGAAGAGCTCCTCCCCGGAGATGGTCCTCTTTTCGATAAGTTCCTCGACGATGAGGGGCGCCTGGTCCCGGATCTCCGGGTAGCTGAGGAGGCGCTTCTCCAGGGCCTCGATCCGGTCGTCGGACCAGATGACTTCCTTCAGAGGGCCCAGCTGCAGCTCCTCCAGGGTCCCGGTGGAGGACTGGTCCGCCGGGGAGAAGAGGCGGATCTCCCCGATGCGGTCGAAATCGAAGACCACCCGCACCGCCTCCCCTCCCCCGGGAGGGACCAGATCCAGGACCTCCCCCCGGAGGGCGAACTCGCCGGGCACGGTGGCCCGGGGCGCCCGGAAGTAGCCGAAGCGTTGCAGGTCTCCCGCCAGCCGGACCGGGTCTGTCCGGTCCCCCCCCCGAAGGGTGAAAACCAGGCCCCGGAGATAGTCCGGGTCTGGAACGGGGGTCAGGAAGGAGCGGAGAGGGGCCACCAGCGCCGGGGACGCGGAGTCCAGCAGGGCCCCCAGTTCCCGGACCCGCCGTCCGAAGACCGGTGAATTGACAGGAGCCTCCCGGTAGGGGACCGAATCCCACCAGGGAAAGAGCCGGGCGTCCACCTGGAAAAGGCGCAGGTCCTCCACCAGGTCCTGGGCCTCCCGGTCCGAGGGGACCACCACCAGAAGAGGCCGGCCCGGCCAGCTTCGCCACATCTCCCGCAAAATCAGGGCGAGGAAACTCCCCTGGGGCCCGTGGAGGCGGATGGGATATCTGTCTTCCCGGATCCGCCGGAGGAGACTCCGGAAGCCGGGAACGCCGCGCAGGGCGGCGCTAATCTCATTTAAAAATAATGTTATCATAGAGCGTGCCGAAAATTATAGTGACCATGAACCGCTACAGGAAGTCGATCCGCCGCGGACTGATCCCGGCGGTGTTTCTGGCCTGCCTCGCGCCGGTCTTCGGAGATGTGGAGTTCGCCATCCGCTTCTTCGATAAAAAAATTTATTACCCCGAATCGGATATCCAGATCAAGGCGACCATCGTCAACAACTCGCCGTCGGTGTACCGTTTCCGCCTGTCCGACAACCGGGCCTACAGCCTGAACTTCGACGTCCGGGACATGGCGAACCGGCCCCTCAAGCCGGATCAGAAATTTACCATAGACCGGAACTCGAATCAACCGGTCTTCTTCCGGGAAGTGGCCCTGGCGGTGGGAGAGGAAATATCCTTCACGGTGAATCTCAAGGATTTCGTCATCATCGACTCCTCCGGACAGTATCTGCTGAAGGCGCTGTTCTACCCCGACCTCTTTTCCCCCTCCGGCCAGGGGGCGCTGGAATCCAACCCCCTGCGGCTCTCGGTGCGCCCTTCGGTGGCGGGTATGGACGCTGTGAAGGACAGGATCGACTCCGAAACCGGTGAAATTCTGTCGGCCCAGGCCCTCCCCCCGGATGAGGTGGTCTCCTATCTCATCACCGCCCGCAGGCAGGGGCAGTGGGAGAAGTTTTTCCTGTACCTGGATCTGGACGGCCTGTACCAGCGCAGCCCCCAGGGAGCGCGGGTCTACAAGACCCTGTCGGAGGCCCGGAGAATCGACGAGATCCGGCGCTACAAAGAGACGCTGCGGAACGAGAAGATCGACAACGAAATACTGACCATCCCCCAGGATTTTGAGGTGATCAAGACCACCTACACTCCCCGGGAGGCCACCGTGCAGGTCATCCAGAAGTTCGCCCACACCGGCTACCGGGAGGTGAAGCTCTACACCTACTATCTGGCCAGGTTCGACGGGATCTGGAAAATCTACTCCTACGAGGTGCAGAACCGGGGGACCGAGGCGCCCTAGCGGAGGTCCCGGGCGCAC
>JAKQWJ010000162.1 GCA_029562045.1 Spirochaetota bacterium
TGCCCCCTTCCCGCTCTTCCAGGGTTTCCCCGACGCAGAGCACCACGTCCAGCCCATGGGCCAGGGCCAGCCGGACCTTGGCGTTGACGACGCCGTCCCCCTCTCCGTAGAGGGTCCGCCGCTCCGAATGGCCCAGGATCACCACCCGGACACCCAGGTCCTTCAGCATCTTTACCGAGACCTCCCCGGTGTGGGCCCCCTCCTCCTGGTGGGACATGTTCTGCGCTCCCAGGAGGATATTGGTCCCCGCCAGGACCTTGGCCACCGGCCCCAGGGCGGTGAAGGGAGGAGCCACCATGAGCCGGTGCCTGCACTGCCCCAGTTCCCGGACCAGGGCCTCCGCCAGGGCGACAGCCTCGGGGACGGTTTTGTGCATCTTCCAGTTCCCCGCGATGTATTTGATTCTCACCCCTGTCTCCTTCACGTGTTTTCCAGCACGGCGACTCCGGGCAGGGTCTTCCCTTCGAGAAACTCCAGGGATGCACCCCCGCCGGTGGATACATGGTCTATCCTATCAGATAAACCGAACTTGTTTAAGGCCGCCACGGAGTCCCCTCCCCCCACCACGGTGAGGCCGGTACAGGCGGCCACCATGCCGGCCACCTCCTGGGTGCCCCGGGAGAAGGCCTCGAACTCGAAAACCCCCAGGGGCCCGTTCCAGACCACGGTCTTCGCGTCCTTAATCCGCGCCCGGATGGCCTCCAGGGTCCGGGGCCCCACGTCCATGCCGATTTTCCCCTCGGGGATGTCGACTCCGGCGATGGGTTCCGGCGCCGCCTTGTCGGAAAACTCCGACGCCGCCACATGGTCCACCGGAAGAAGGATATCCACCTTTTTCTCCGCCCCCAGGGCCAGGAGCCGGGCGGCGGTTTCGATGAAATCGTCCTCCACCAGGCTCCGCCCCACGCTGTGCCCCTGGGCCTTCAGAAAAGTATAGGCCATTCCGCCTCCGATTACGAGGACGGAACAGGTTTTTATCAGAGACTCCAGAACGGCGATCTTGGAAGACACCTTGGCGCCGCCGATGACGGCGACGAAGGGTTTTTCGGGGTTCTGCAGCAGGGGCTCCAGGTAACGCAGCTCCTTTTCCATCAGGAAACCGCCCACCGACGGGAGAAACTTCGCCACATCGGTGGTGGAGGCATGGGCCCTGTGGGCGGTGCCGAAGGCGTCGTTGACGAAGACGTCGCCGTAGCGGGCCAGCTGTTTCGCGAAGGCCTCCCGGACCGCCTCCTCCTTGGAGGTCTCCTCCTTGTGGAAGCGGGTGTTTTCCAAAACCAGGATGTCCCCCGTCCGAAGGCCCGTGACCAGGTCCTCCGTCTCCCTGCCGGTGCAGGAGGGTGCGAAGCCCACGGGCCTCCCCAGAAGCTCCCCCAGCCGGGCCGCCACCGGGGCCATCCGGTGTTTGCCCGCCAGGTAGGCCTCCTCGTCAAAGGGTTTGCCCTCCTTCGCCGCCTTTTCCCGGGCCTTTTCCGCGTCTTTTTTCGGGTCGCCCAGATGGGACATCAGGACCATGCCCGCGGCCCCGTGCTCCAGCAGATAGCGGATGG
>JAKQWJ010000164.1 GCA_029562045.1 Spirochaetota bacterium
GGCCCCCTCGAGCTGTTCCTTGTCCTGGTTCGTCGCGAAGTCCCCCGCCGCCTTTCCGGCGTCCAGGATGATCTTCTGCAGATCCGCCGGCATCTTTTTCAGATACTTGCCGTCCATGGCGATGACGTTGGGGGTGATGAAGTGCTCGGTGAAGGAGACGAACTTGGTGACCTCGTATTCCTTCTGGGTGATGATCAGGGGCGGGCTGTTTTCCGCGGCGTCCACCACCTTGGTCTGCAGGGCCATGTAGCGTTCGTTGGCGGAGATGGGAATCGGCTTGGCTCCCAGAAGCTCCATGGTTCTGACCATGACCGGACTCTCCATGACCCGGATCTTCAGGCTGCCGAAATCCGCCGCCGTGGCGATGGCTCCCCGGGAACTGTACACGCTCCGGGGTGTCCGGAGCATCCAGCCGATGATCTTGATTCCCGTCTTGCCTTCCAGAGCCTGGGAAAGCTTGTCACCCACCCCGGCCTTCAGGACCCGGTCCAGATGCTCTACACTTTTGGAAACGTAAGGCATGTCCATGATCATGAACTTGTCGTCCATGGCCGACAGGACCGAGGTGTTGATTTCGGCGATCTGGATGCTTCCCATCTGCAGCCCTTCGATGTAGTCCCGATGTCCTCCCAGCTGACCGGAGTGGGCCACCTGGACCTCCACCCTGCCCGGAGCCGCCTTTTCCACGACCTCCTTGAAGTGGAAAAAAGCCTTGACGCAGGAATCGTCGGGGTTGCTGGGGGTCGCCATCTTGATGACGAACTTGTCCGGAGTCTTGGCCTCCTTCCCCCCTCCGGCGAAGGCGGGGGCCGCCGCCAGAAGGGCCGCCATCGCCACCACCCCCAGAGTCCACACGAGTTTCTTCATACATTCCTCCTCGAAATAATTGTTGCGAAAAACCCAAATACCGAATACAGTACAGCAAGAGACTTCCACCGGTTGTATACCGGTAGGGGGACTATACCACGGATCGGCCGGGGACGCAACTTTTTTTTGATGGGAAAACCGGGAGGGGCGATGCGGCAGAGGCAGAGCAAATACATCCGCGTCTACGAATCCCTCCGGACCCTTCTGGCGGATGAAAACCGCGGCGACGAAAAATACCTGCTCCCGGAGCGGGAACTGAGCCGGCGCTTCGCGGTGGATCGGCTCACCCTGAGGCGCGCCCTGGACCTTCTGGCCCGGGACGGCCTCATTCAAAAACAGCCCGGGAAGGGAAGCCTGATCCTGTCCGGAGTCCGGGATGTCCACCGAGCCGGGACCGGCGAACCGGTGGCCTTCGTTCTTCCCCGGGGGGCCCACCGGGTGGACCGGATAACCGAACCCTTCAACGCCGAACTGTTCTATCTCGTCGAAAAGGAGCTGAACGCACGGAACCTGGATCTGCTGTACACCACCGTGGAGGAAGACGGAGGGCTCGCGGACAGAATCCTCCAGCGGGAGGTGGCGGGACTCATTCTGGTCAGCCAGATTCCTGACACCACTCTGGATCTGGCGCGGACACTGGGACTTCCCGTTGTGCTGATCAACCGGGAATCGGACCATTTTCCCATGGTCCTGGAAGACCGCCGCAACGGCTTTCTGGCGGCTCTGGAGCGCCTGGCGGATCTGGGACACCGGAAGATACTTTTCATCAACGGCGTCCCG
>JAKQWJ010000169.1 GCA_029562045.1 Spirochaetota bacterium
TTTCCCCGGAAGCTCCACCTCCACCGCGTCCAGGGGCCGGTCTTCCGCCAGCATCCGGGCGGCGGCGGCGCAGGCCGCCGCGGCGGCGGTCCCGGTGGTGAAGCCCCGGCGGAGTCCGCCCACGGAGCCCAGGACCTCCCGGTAGGGGAGGGCGGGGGTCACGGGTTTTCCCCCCGCCTCCGGGCCAGAACCAGGAGGCCGTTGACCACCGCGGCGGCTATGGTGCTCCCTCCCCGCTCCCCCTGATTGGTGACGCAGGGGATCCCCGCCTCCCACAGGGCCTTTTTCGATTCCGCCGCGCCGACGAATCCCACGGGGACCCCCACCACCAGGGCGGGCCGGGCGGCCCCGTCCCGGATCATCTCCAGAAGGGCGAATAGGGCGGTGGGGGCGTTGCCGATGGCCGCAACCCCGCCCTCCAGAAGAGGGGCGGCCCGGCGCATGGCCACGGCGGAGCGGGTGTCCCCCAGGCGCAGGGCCTCGGCCTCCACCTCCGGCAGGTTCAGCAGGCACTCCACCCGGCCTCCCATCTCCTCCACCAGGGAGCGACGGATCCCGGCCCGGACGATTTCCACATCGGTGACCACATTCCGGCCCCGGGCCAGGGCCTCGGCCCCCCGAAGGAGCCCCTCCCGGCTCATCTGGAAGGTTGCGGCGAAGTCCACATCGCCGGTGGTATGGGCGATGCGGATGATGATCTCCATCTCCTCCGGGGAGGCCCGGAAATCCCCGAGCCGGCGGCGGATGATGGAGAAGCTCTCGTCGGTTATCAGATCGCCTTTTTTCCGGTTCATGGCGTTTCTCCCTTGTCACTGAGGCTCTTTTTTACGCTGCCCGCCGTTCCGCGTCCCATAGCGCCGGCAGGCCTGGACGAAATTCCGGGCCCAGGCGGGGCGGGAGGCGAAATGGAGGTGCAGGCTGCCGGCGGCCAGGCTGCCCAGGGCGAAGCCGTCCCGCTGGGGTTCCCGGCCCGGCCGGGTCAGCTCGAAGAGGGGCGATTCTTCGTCCCCCAGGGCGTGGAGGGCCGCCGGGCCCGGAGGGCCGCCGGAGATGGGGCCGCCCGCCTCACCTTCCCCGGAGGTCCCCTGGATCCGGAACCGATGGAAGAGATGCCCCGGGCAGCTCTCCCCCTTCCGGCCCAGCGGGCAGTCCCTCAGCAGCTTCCCGTCATGGTAGCCCAGGGCGCGGAGCCTCTCCTCGGCGGCCACCCGGGCCGGCAGGACCCCGGCCATGGCGAAGATGTCGCCCCGGGGGGTCTGGAGGCTTCGCGCCAGATAGGCGAGCCCTCCCCCCTCGGCCAGAACGGGCATGCCCCCCCGTCCCGCCTCCCGGACCGCCCGAAGCATGGCCTGGTTTTCCGCCAGCCCGGGGGCGTGGAGTTCCGGAGAGCCGCCGCCGATGTAAAGCCCCGCCGTTCCGGGAGGCAGGCCCCGGTCTTCCAGGGGGCTGAAGGGGAGCACCCGGGCGCCGAACCGCTCCAGGATGTCCAGGTTGTCCTGGTAATAGAAATGGAAGGCCGCGTCCAGGGCCAGGGCGATGACCGGTCCGTCTTTCAGGGGGCCCGGGGTCCGGGGGGCCGTCGTCCCGCCTTTCGGGGGGGAGAGGGGACCCTCTTCCCGGGGGCGCCGGGGTCTTTGTCCCGGAGCGGGGCCTTTCGGGGCGGGTATGGGCCCGGCCTCCGGGGTGTGCGGAGGCTCCCCTCCCCGAGGAAGCGGAGGGCCGCCGAAGACCCGCCCTCCCCCCGGGGGCGGTTCCGGCGCCCCCCGGGCGGCTTCCAGAAGAGCGTCCAGGTCCACGGCGGCCTCGACCAGGTCCGCCAGAAGGGAAAAATATTCATCCAGGGCGAGGGGGTCTTTTCCGGATCCCCCGGTCTCCCAGACGGGGATCAGTCCCATGCTCCGCTCCGGGAGCCGGAGGCTCTCGTCCCGGGGGAGCCCTCCGAAAACCGGCAGCCCCGTGGCCTTTTCGACGGCGGTTTTCACCAGGGCCGAATGGGAGGGGCCGCCCACCCGGTTCAGGATGAACCCCGCGGTCCGGAGTCTCCGGTCGAAGCGGGCGAAGCCCCAGGCCAGGGCTGCGGCGCTCCGGGCGGCGGCCGTGACATCCAGCAGGATGATCACCGGGGCGCGGAGGACCTTCGCCAGATGGGCGGTGGAGCCCCTTTCGTC
>JAKQWJ010000179.1 GCA_029562045.1 Spirochaetota bacterium
GAGGGCCGCCAGGACCGATGACGACAGAGGCCCGGCGGCCGGGGGGCGGGAGGGGGCGCGATGCCGCGGACGCCGGGTCATGAGGCGGCGGTCCCCCGGTGAAACCAGACCGGTTCCGCCAGGTTTCCGGGGAAGGAGGCGGCGCGGGAAAAATCGGGGGTCAGGCTCTCCAGGCCCGGAGGCTCCTGGATGAAGCCCTCCTGGATGTGGAAAAGATCCAGAAGCCGGAGGGTTTCGTGGTACTCCGCCCGGGAGACCCGGCGGGACCAGGAGCCGGGAAGGCCGGCGGCGGCATTTTCGATCCCCTCCATGGGCGTGTATTGAAACATGACGGAGATCAGGGCGCGGTCCTTCAGGTTTTCGCTGAACCAGGCCAGGACTTCCCGGGTGTTATCCATCAGTCCCGGCAGGACCAGGTGCCGCACGATGAGCCCGGACCTCAGGGAGTCTCCGGAAAAGGACAGGGGCCGCGCCGCGGCCATTCGGGTCAGGGCGTTCCGGACGGTCCCGGGATAGTCGGGGGCGCCGAACAGGGCCGAAGCCAGGGCGCCGTCCAGGGTCTTGAGATCCGGCACGAAAACATCGACGAAATCCGCGAGCGCCTCCACCGCCCCCGGCCCGTCGTAGCCGGAGGAGTTCCATACCACCGGGAGCCCCAGCCCCCGGCGGCGGGCCAGGGCGATTCCCCGGGCGATGGAGGGTAAAAAATGGCCCCCCGTCACCAGGTTGATGTTTTCCGCTCCCCGGTCCCGCAGGGACAGGCAGATATCCGCAAAGTCGGGGATGGAGACCTCCCTTCCCATCCCGTCGCGGCTTATCTGACGGTTCTGGCAGAAGAAGCACTGCAGGGTGCAGCCGGAGAAAAAGACCGCCCCCGAACCCCCGGCGCCGCAGATGACCGGTTCCTCGCCCCGGTGGATTCCCGCCCAGGCGATGCGCAGCTCCGGACCCATGCCGCAGAAACCGCGCTCTCCCCCCGAACGGTCGATCCCGCAGGAACGGCCGCACAGGCTGCAGAGGGAATAGGGGGATGATTTTTTCTCGTTCATATCCGATGTCCGGGGACCGGCGGCCCTCCCCGACCTTCCTTGGAACCGTTCCGTTCGGTCGCAGAGTTGACCATACCCGATTCCGGGGGGTTCTTTCAAGAAGAAAGCGCGGTTGACAGGGGAGGGAAAGATTTGTATCCTTTTTCCGGTATTTTCCCGGGCCGACGTGGCGAAACTGGTAGACGCAGTAGACTCAAAATCTACCGTCCGCGAGGATGTATCGGTTCGACTCCGATCGTCGGCATGGCCGGAAAGGCCGCTTTCCGTCGGGGCCGCCGTGCGGGGTGTCCGGGCACAGTCCGGGCCGCGGCCGGGCATTTTGTCGGGCCGCCGACCGGGGCGCGGCGGGGTCAAAGCGACCCGTTCAGAGGGGCAGGGGGAGCTAATGGAAACCGTAGAAATGAGCATCGGAAGCCTGCATTACCGGATACGGATGTACCCGGGGGCCGGACCCAAGGCCTTTCTGGCCAGTCTGCCCGCGGAGATCGGCATGTCCCGCTGGGGGGACGAGTATTACGGCGGAAGTTCCGCCAAGGTCCGGGAGGACGACACGGTCCGGGATCTTTTCGAGGTGGGGGAGGTGGCGTTCTGGCCTCCGGGGAACGCCTTCTGCATTTTTTTCGGCCCCACTCCCGCCAGCACCGATTCCCGGCCGCGGATGGCGTCCCCGGGGATTCCCCTGGGAAAGATCGAGGGGGATGTTTCGGGCCTGAAAAAGCTCGGCTCCTCCGTCAGGGCGAAGCTGTCACTGTAAGCGAAGCACGGCTTTCTTTTCGAAGCCGGTGGGATCAATACAACGAAAGGAGCGGTGTATGGGAAAAACCGTCGCGCTGGATCCGGATAATTTCGAAGCGGAAGTCATCAAGTCAGAAACCCCCGTGCTGGTGGATTTCTGGGCCGACTGGTGCATGCCCTGCAAGATGATCGCCCCCGCTCTGGATGAGCTGGCCCGGGACCTGGACGGGAAACTGAAGGTGGGAAAGGTCAACGTGGACCAGCAGCCCGATCTGGCCACTCAATACGGCATCGTCAGCATCCCCACCCTGATGGTCTTCCACAAGGGGGAGATGGTGAAACAGCACATCGGCCTCGCGCCGAAACACGTCCTGGCCAAGATGGTGGATCCCTACCTGTCCTGAGCCTTCTCACGGCACGTAGCTCGCGTCAGAATTCGGCCGTCCCGGGGTGCTTTCCCCGGCGGGGACTATGTGCCAGTCGTCCTTCGTGTCCGTGTCCCCGGAGGTGGAACTCCGGCAGATGGAACGCTGGGAGGACGCGCCTTTGGGGTTGAAGGCGTCTTCGGGGAAGGGCGCGCTGCCCGATGCGGTCCAGGCGCCGTCCCCCACCAGCTCCGCGGCCTTCCCCAGCATGGCGGCGGTGCCGAAACCGTTGTACTTCATCCCCTCTTCGTATACCCGGGAACTGTACAGGAAGCCGTCCAGCGCCGCGCCCTCGGGATTGGTGTACAGGGACAGGCTGTCGTTGTCCGGGGAAAGATTGCCTGTTCCGGGGGCCCAGAAGTCGAAAGCGTCGGGGGATGCGCCCTTTCCCGTGGCGGCGGTCCTGTCCCGGGTTTCGTTAATCTCCCCGGGGTCGCCGACGGTGTTGAAGTGCAGCAGGATGAAGTCCCCGGCCTCCACCTCGAAGGCGGGGAAGACGAATTTCTTGTCCACGAAGGATTTCGTGCCTTCGAAAAAAGTCACTCCCCCCATGTTGCCGCCGGACAGCACGGCGATCTCCACCTGGGTATAGACCTTCGTCGAGGCGGCGAGGATGATTTCGTTGATGACCAGGCCGGGGATCCGGCCGTTGTAGCCGTAGAACTCGTGGAGAAAGCCGCAGGTATTTCCCCTCTCGTCCTTCACCAGGGAGTCCAGGACATACCGTTCCCCGGGGACGAATTCCTCCGCCAGAGTCAGCCGGATGACCGGGGATCCATCCTCCACCGCGGTGATGGATGCCCCGGGATGCACCGAAGCCGTGTCCAGCCAGGCGGCCTTGGAGAAGCGGGCCTCCACCACCCGACCGGAAACGGCGGCCACCCCCAGAAGCTGAGGAGGCCGCAGGGTCTCGCCGTCGATGACCAGCGCGTCCTTCAGGCCATCTTCGGTGCAGGATTGCAGAAGAAGAAGCAGGGCCGCCAGCCCCGGTCCCCGCGATCTGAAAAATCTCATTATCCTCATGGACACCTCCCACCCCCAGGAGTACGGCGCTGAAGGCTCCGGCGCTTCATTTCCCGCCGACACGACCGGCCCGGGGGAATATGGACATGGCCCGGCTTCCGGACATATAATTCCCCCGGAGGCTTCGGTTGGAAGAGGGCCGGCTTTTTTCCCAGTACGGACAGGTCATTCCTCCGGGAACGGTGATTTTCCGGGAGGGGGACGACGGGGAGCAGATGTTCATCATCCAGTCCGGCAAGATCCGGATCGGCAAGAGCATCGGCGGCAAGGAGCACATCCTGGCGGTTCTGGGCAAGGGGGAGTTTTTCGGCGAGACCGCCATCGTCTCGCGGATAAAAAGGACCGCCACCGCCACGGCGGTGAGCGAAACCCGGCTCCTGGCCTTCGACCGCCGGGAGTTCCAGAGCATGATCGAGAAAAACATCAAAATCGCCATGAACGTCATCGACAAGCTCTGCCGCCGGCTGATTCACGCCAACCGGCAGATCCAGTACCTGAAGCGGAAGGATGTGGCCGGGCTGGTGGCGGTGAACCTTCTCCATGCCTTCGAGGAGTCGGACCTGGAGGGGACCTCCGTCCCTCTGGACCATGTCCTGGAGGAAATCTCCCTGTCTCTGGAGGTCCCGGCGGAGGAGGTGGCGGGGATAATCGACGGATTCCGCCGGGAGGGGCTGGTCATTCATGAAGAGGGAAAGCTCGGCCTCCGGGACAGGGACGGCCTCCGAAGCCGCGCCGAAAGCCCCTAGCGGTTCCGGCGGCGGGGGCGAGAACAAGGCGAATCTTTTTATAAAGAAGGTGCAATATGTGCGGAATCATCGGGTACTGCGGCCCCCGGCCGGCGGCGGCCCTGCTGGCGGAAGGATTGAAGAGGCTGGAGCACAAGGGGTACGACTCGGCGGGCCTGGCCACGGCGGACGGCGGGACCCTGACGGTGGTCAAACGAAAGGGGAAGATCGCCGGGCTGCTGGAGATCCTCCCCCCGGACCTGGGGGGATCCTACGGCATCGCCCATACCCGCTGGGCCACCCACGGCGAGGTCAGCGACATCAACGCCCACCCCCATGTGAACTGCGCAGGGGACATCGCGGTGGTGCATAACGGGATCATCGAAAACTTTACGGCCCTGAAGGAAAAGCTCCAGTCGGAAGGCCACGTTTTCCGCTCCGAGACCGACACGGAGGTGATTCCCCACCTGATTTCCTCCTTCTACGAAGGGGACCTGGAGGGGGCGGTGAAGAAAACCCTGCCTCTTCTCACCGGCACCTACGGTCTGGTCTGCGTCCACGCCCGGGAACCCGACAGGCTGGTGGGGGCCCGGAACGGGTCGCCCATGCTGCTGGGAGTGGGGGACGATGAGATGTTCATCGCTTCGGACCTCACCGCCATCGTCACCCATACCAAGCAGGTCGTCTATCTGGAGGACGGGGAGGTGGTGGTGGCCACCCCCAGGGGCTACCACACCACCGACATGCGCAACCGGGTGGTGGACAAGAAGGTGGAGTTCGTCGGCTGGGAACTGGAGGCCATCGAGAAGGAGGGCTTTTCCCACTTCATGGAGAAGGAGATCTTCGAGCAGCCCCAGTCCATCCTGCGGGCCATGCAGGGAAGGATCGACCATGAAAACTCCACCGCCCGCCTGGGGGGTCTGAACATGACGAACCGGGAACTCCTGGATGTGGAACGGGTCAAGATCATCGCCGCCGGCACCTCCTACCATGCCGGGCTCCTGGCCTCTTACCTCATGGAGATGGTGGCCCGGGTTCCCTGCAGCGCGGAGCTGGCCTCGGAGCTGCGGTACCGGAACCCCATCGTGGAGCGCGACGCCCTGTATTTCGCCGTTTCCCAGTCCGGGGAAACGGTGGACACCCTGTACGCCATGCGGGAGCTGCAGCGGAAAGGCGCCCGGGTCCTGGGCATCTGCAACGCCGTGGGTTCCACCATCCCCCGGGAGTCCGACGGCGGGGTCTACATCCACTCGGGGCCGGAAATCGCCATCGCCTCCACCAAGGCCTTCACCAGCCAGATGACGGTTTTCTATCTCTTCACCCTTCTGGTGGCCCGGATGCGGAACATGTCCATCGAGGGGGGAAAGGAGTTCATCGAAAACCTGGGCAGGCTTCCGGATCTGGTGCAGACCGTCTTCGGGCAGAAGGAGCATATCCGGAGGCTGGCTAAAAAGTACTGCCGCTACAAGGATTTTCTTTTTCTGGGCCGGGGGCTCAATTACCCTGTGGCCCTGGAGGGGGCGCTGAAACTGAAGGAAGTCTCCTATGTCCACGCCGAGGGTTACAGCGCCGCGGAGCTGAAGCACGGACCCATCGCGCTGATCAACGACGAGACCCCCTGCGTCTTCCTGGTGCCCGACGACGCGCTCCGGGGGAAGGTTGTCTCCAACATGAAGGAAGTGAAGGCCCGGAGCGGCCGGGTCATCGCCGTCTGCGTGGAGGGGGACCAGGAGGTCATGGATGTGGCGGACGATGTCATTCCCATCCCCAAGGTGGGGGAACTCATGTACCCCTTCATGATGGTGGTGCCCCTGCAGCTTTTCGCCTACCACACCGCTCTGGAACTGGGCCGGGATGTGGACCAGCCCAGGAACCTGACGAAAAGCGTGACGGTGGAATGACGGGACCTCTTCTGTGCGCCCTGGCCCTTCTGTCCTTCCTCGCCCCGGCGGCCCCGGCCCAGACCGAAAAAGCCGTTCTGCTCCGGGGGCCCCGGGTGGGCCGGGGGATCGATATCTTCGGCCCCAACGCCCTTCCCTATGAGAGGGTGGAGTACTCCTACCGGGGAGGGGAGGTGACGGTCTTCCACATCAGGAGCTATCAGCCGCCGCCGAAGGGCTGGGTCCGGGGAGACTGCGGCAAGGTCCCCCTTCTGAGGCCCGCTCCGGGGAGCACGCCGGGAGATGTCCCGGGGGCCGCCCCGGGGCGGCCCCCGGACGGCAGGGTTTTTCTCCATGACGGCGGCGAGGACTGGAGCCTTCTTTTCCTCTTCGGGGAAGGGGTGGAGAGACCCTGCCCCTTCATCGAGGCCTTCCTGCCGGGTTTCCGCAATTTCCTGCGCCTCGCGGTATCGCCCTTCCCCGCCTGGGTGGAGGTAAAATAGGAGAGGAGGCCCGCTACTTCGCCGCCGGAGGAGGGACCGCCGTTTTTTCGTCGATGATTTTTATGAGCTTCTGCGACAGAACCCGCGGCCACTGCGGCACCGACAGAGGGTTGGGAAAGTCCTTGTAGGTTTCCAGCAGGGCCTGAAAACCCTGCTTCGCCTCCGGGTAGCGCTCCTTTTTATAGTTGATGAAGGCTATTTCGTACCGGGCGGCCAGAACGTTGGGAAGGTCGTCGGGAAAGCGGTCCAGGAAAACCTGGTAATACAGCAGGGAGTTGTCCCAGCGGTAGTTGTCCGCCTCCTCCTGGGCCCGCTGGAAAAACTCGGGCTGGGACAGGTTTTCGGGGATGACCGGGGGCGGGGTCGTGCAGGCCCCGAAGAGGAGAAGGAGGGCCGCAGTCAGAATCAAGGTCGCTTTCGTGTGTTTCATGAAAAACCGGATCCTTCTGTAGGATTCCCGATACTACCACGCGGCCATTTCCGGGGTCAAGACGAGGGTTTCCCTTGACCCGGAGATGCGGGGAACCTAAAATGCGCCCATGAGGTTCGAATTGACCCCCGAACTGGCGGACCTGATCATCTTCGGAATGGAGAATCAGGCGCGGGACCTCCTACTGGACACCCGGGAAGCGAAGCTCGTTCCCCTGGAGGGGGTGGAAGACGACCCGGGGGACCCGGAGCGGTTCATCCCCCTGCCGGACTGGAGGCCCGTGGACGGTTACGCCCTGATGGAGCGCTTCGTTTCCGGCCTCCGGAATCCGATCCACCGGGAGGCTTTGCAGAGCATCCTCTCATCCGGCCGGGGGGTCTTCCGCCGGTTCAAGGACGCGGTGAAGGAGCGCCGGGAACTGGAACTCCTCTGGTTCCGGTTTCGGGAAGGGGAGATGCGGAAGGTGGTGGTGGAATGGTACCGGGCCCACCGGGAGGCCTGGGGTCTGGCGGAGGTGGAGATCCACTTCGAGGAGACCGGGGACCTGGTTCTGTCGGATTTCACCATCCACCGGTGGGCCGATCCCGACGAGGGCCTCGTCCGGGCGGCGGACCGGGCGGGCTTTCGAGAACTTTTTCCCCGGGAGAACGAAGAAGAGCTGGAGCGTCTGTGCCGCAGGCGCCCTCCGGCGCCGGCCCCCGGAGACGGTATTTCCCTGATCTACAAGGCCGAGACCCCCGGAGGGGGGACTGCAGGCCTTCTCTGGGCGCTGCGGGAGGGGCCCGGAGAAGCCCGGGTCCGGCAGATATACGTCTTTCCTGAATACCGGGGTCTGGGGCTGGCCCGGGCCCTGATCCGCCGGTTTCGGGAGGAGGCGGCCGGGGCGGGCATTTATAGAATCGGCGTGGAACTCATGGGGGAAGCCCTTCGCCTGGGAGCCTTGTTCCGGGAGGAGGGCTTCTCGTCGTTTTCGGAGGTCCTGGTGACGGACTGCCCCGGGGGAAGAAGGGAATCGGCCCCGGCGGGCTGATTCCCCCGGACCGGGGCGGGCCCGCCGGCGGGCGGCCCGTCCGCCGGCGGAGAGCCTGCTCCGGCGTCCCCGCCGGAGGGGAGGCCTGTCCCGCCGGGGAATGAGCAGGACCCCGGGAAAAAGCGTCAGTCCTCCCCGCCGCCCCGGATCTTCCTCACCTCGATGTGCAGCTTGTCCAGTTCTTCCATCACCCTCTGAACGGTGAACAGCTTGTGATCCGCATCCGCCGGGGCCTCGGCCCTGGCCCGATCGCGGAATTCCTGGCAGTCCATCACCGGGCTCACCTTGAAAACCACCCGGTCCTGGACCAGGAGGTCCTCCGCCATTTCGCCTGAGGGATGGATCCGGAGGATGTTTCCGCCGGAACCGATGAAAACCATGTAGTCGAAAACCTTGATGTAGGAATCGATCTCCTTGAGGCCCCGTTTGGTGTCGGGTTTGCCGGGGCGGTAACGGGTCCCCGACGGGAAGACCAGAATGATATTTCCCGAATGTTTGCAGCGGATCATCTCATGCAGGGCCGCCCGGTTGATGACGTTGCTTTTCTTCCGCTCCTCTTTGAGCTTTTCCGGATCGGTGATGGAGTCGTGGTAACGGCTGGGGTAGATGACGATCCGGGAATAGGCCTCGGAGAAGGCGTGGACCGCGGGGTTCTCCACGTTGAGTTTGAGGCCCGCCATGGAGACGATGGCCTCCGCGGCGTCTTTTCCCCGGGGTCCGCTTTTCCCCAGGAGATAGATGAAGGCGGGAATGTCGAAATTACTGTAATGCTCCATCAGGATGAGGCAGGACTTGCCGTCCCGGCTGAGGCGATGGAGTTCTTCCAGATGCTGGACGTCGATTATCCCGCTCCCGGGAAGCAGGTGGTCTTCCACCACCTTGTCCACATGGGGCCGGTTTTTCATGTTTCCCGGCTGAAAGACGTTGTGCCCGGTAATGGTCTGGGACTGGGTGCAGTTCCTTATCATCTCCGGCAGAATGCTTCTATATTTTTCGGATATTGAACCCATCGATTTTCTCCTTACCTTCAAGGGTAGGCGGAATGCGGGTGGCTTGTCAATCTTCCCCTGTATCCCCGGGGAGTGACGATGAATGGTCCCTTCCGCCGGGAACGGCTGTTGCCCACGATGACGGTGGCGCTCATGTCTATCTCCCCGTAGAGTTCCGGCAGCTCTCCCAGGGTTGTCACCCATGCCCGTTCCTCGGGCCTCCCTGCGGCGCGCACCAGTCCCACGGGGACGGAGGCCCCCCGGGCTTCCAGCAGTCTGTCCCGGGTCCATTCCAGGAGGTCCCGCCGCCTGGTGGAGCGGGGGTTGTACAGCACCAGGACGAGATCCGCCGCCGCCGCCGCGCGGACCCGGTCCTGGATGGTCTCCCGGGGTGTCAGGAGGTCGCTCAGGGAAACCACGGCGAAATCGTTGGACAGGGGGGCCCCCAGAAGGGCGGCGCAGGAGGAGGCGGCGGTGATTCCCGGAACCACCTGAAAGTCGATGTCCCGGAGGTCGGCGTCGGTCAGGGTTTCCAGGGCGAGCCCCGCCAGACCGTAGACCCCCGCGTCGCCGGAGGAGACCAGCGCCACCGTCTTTCCGTCCCGGGCGGCGGTCACGGCCTTTTCGGCCCTCTCCTCTTCCCGGCGCATTCCGGTGGAGAAGGTCTCCTTTCCCTCCAGAAGGCCCCCCAGTAGGCTCAGGTACCGGTGGTAGCCCACCACCAGCTCCGCCTCCCGGATCGCCCGGCGGGCCCGGGGGGCCAGGTAATCCGAGGAGCCGGGACCGATCCCCACCACGGTGAGCCTCCCCCGGGGCGCGCCCGGAGACGGTTGCCCCCCACCCGATTGGGTCCCGGGCGCCGCTCCCGCCGCTTCTCCCACAGTCTCCGGCGGGAAAGTGAGGCCCGAAGGGGGGGAGAAGTCCGGCGGGGAAGTGATGTTCGCCGGGGACGTGAGGTCCGAAGGGAGGGTGGAGTCCGTCGGGAGAGTGAAAGCCGCGGCAGGGGAAAAACCCGTCGGCGCTGCCGGGCCGGGCAAGGGACCGAGGTCCGCCGGGGCGGTCACGCCCGCCGGCGGGGTGATGCCCTCCGGGGGGAAGGGATCGGCCTCCCGGGCCAGGGCGACGGTGACGGGCCCCAGAACCCGCCGGGGGCCCAGGAGCCGGGCGTCCCGGCCGCCCAGGAGGGCGCAGGGCTCGGAGACCCCCGGAAGGCCCAGTCGGCGCCGGGCCGCCCGGGACGGGCGGAAGCCTCCCCGGAGACGGCGGATCTTCCAGTCCGGGAAGAAGAGGAGGGGGATCCCCAGCCGCCGGCAGGCCTCCCGGAGGCCCGCCTCGCCCCGCTTGCGCTCCGTGGTGCCCGCCGCCCGGACCTCCGCCGGGTCCGCGCCGTGATCCGCCAGGGCGGCGCGGATGGCGGTCTCCACCTCCTCCGGGGAGACGCCCCGGCGGCAGCCGATTCCCAGGACGAGGGTCTTGTTCGCCTCCGTGGCGGTGGTCACCACCGGCTCGGCCCCGGTGACCGCCGCGACCTCAAAGGCCAGCCGATTCGCCCCCCCCTCGTGGCCCGACAGGAGGCTCACTACGACCCGCCCCGCGTCGTCCATGGCCACCACCGCGGGGTCCTGGTGCTTGCTCCGGATCAGGGGGGCGATCATCCGCAGGGCTATGCCCACGGCGGAGACGAAAACGATTCCCCCGTATTCCTGGAAGAGCAGGGAGGTAAGTTCCGGCAGCTGTCCAGGGGGAGGCCGGAAAAAGGACGCCTCCGGAAGCTCCCGGGCGATGAGGCCGCCCCAGGCGGCCCCGGCATCGGTGACCGCCACCACCGCCGTTTTCATGGCTCTCCCTCCCCAGCGGCCGCGTCCCGGCGCCCATGGGAGAAGCCGGGGTCGTAGAGTTTCGATTTCTGATATATCTCCGGGTTCTCCCGGGCCCCCAGGGCCTTCCCGACGACGACCAGGGCCTGCCGCCGGATTCCCTCCCGCCGGGCCAGCCGGGCGATCTCCCCCAGGGTCCCCCGGATGATCTTCTGGTCGGGCCAGGAGGCCCGATATACCACCGCCGCGGGAGTATCGGGGGGGTAGGAGGTCAGGAGCTTTTCCGCCGCTTCCTGAATCTGCTCCATGGAAAGGAAGAGCACCATGGTGGGCCGGGACCGGGCCAGCAGGGCCAGGTCTTCCTTCTCCGGGGTCGGTGTCCTTCCGGCGGCGCGGGTCAGGACCACTGTCTGGGTGAGCCCCGGGAGGGTCAGTTCCTGCTCCAGCGCGGCGGCGGCGGCGGAAAAGGAGCTGACTCCGGGGACCGTTTCGAAGGGAATTCCCTCCCGGCGGCAGAACTCCATCTGCTCCTGGACGGCCCCGTACAGCGAGGGGTCGCCGGTGTGCAGCCGGGCGACTGTTCCCGGGAGGGATCTTGCCCGGAGGTAGACCGCCGTCACCTGGTCCAGGTTCATCCCGGAGGAGTCGTGGATCTCCGCGTCCCCCCGGGCGAAGCGCAGGATCTCCGGGTTCACCAGGGAGCCCGCGTGGATGACGATGTCCGCCTCCCCCAGGATGCGGCGGCCCTTCAGGGTCAGAAGCTCCGGATCCCCGGGCCCGGCGCCGATGAAGAAAACCTTCATGCCGTCCTCCCGGTTCTGACGATCAGCGCCGACAGGTAGCCCGCGGCGTCCCCGGGAATGTCGCCCAGTTCCGGGGCGACGATCTGGTCCGGAAGGCCGGCGCGGCCGACGAAGGATGAGGACCGGGCCAGCCCCAGGCGGGTCAGGGCCTCCACCGCCTCCCGGAGGCGGGGGCCGATCTTGTACAGGACCAGGGTGTCGAAGCTCCGGGCGAGAGCCCCAAGTTCCCCCAGGTCCTCCGGAAGGGGAAGGAGGCAGAGCCTTTCGTCACCCTCCACCAGGGGACGGTTCACCAGCGCCGCCGCAAGATTCATCGTCGTCACCCCCGGAACGGTTTCGATTCGGACACCCTGGAGCCGGCGGCGCACCGCCGCGGCCAGGTAGGAGAAGGTGGAATAGACGCCGGGGTCCCCCAGGGTGATGAAGGCCGCGTCCTTTCCGTCCCGCAGAACGTCGCAGACCCGGGCGGCGGCGGCGTCCCAGGATGCGGCCAGGACCTTCTCGTCCCGGCTCATGGGAAAGACGAGGGGGCGGAAATCCAGCCCCCCCAGCCCGGCCTCCCGGACGATGCCCATGGCCAGGGAGGGTTTTCCCTCCCCCGGGGCGGGAACGAAGACCGCCGCCGCCCGGAGCAGGACATCCCGGCCTTTCAGGGTGAGAAGACCCGGGTCGCCGGGGCCCACCCCGACGCCGTAGAGGGTTCCGGTCATTCCACGATCATCACGCATCGGGCGTACTCCTTTTCCCGCGCCGCCAGCTCCGCCACGGCGACGCGGCTGATCTTCTCGCCGGGGTAGGAGAGGTTCTCCAGCACCCAGACGGTCCTGTCTCCCATCCCCGCGGCCATGAGTCCCCGGGCTATTGTCCCGGGGCCGTTTTTCCGGTCCGTCAGGTAGAAAAGCGGGCGCCGGTCCGCGGCGTCGGGGATTTCCCGTCCGTGGGCGGACAGCAGTAGGGCCTCCTGCCAGGGGAGGCCGATCCGGGCGAAGGCCAGCTGAAGGCTGGACAGTCCGGGGATTACCCGGTATTCGGACGGGGAGAAGGAGCGCCTGATCACCGACAGGTAGCTGTGAAAGCCCGGGTCCCCGGAGACCAGGAGAGCGATGCGCTCGGCGTGGCGATGACTCCGGATGTAGTTTTCCGCCTCCCGGTAGCCTTCCCCCCGGAGGGGGAGAGCCTTCTTTCCCAGACCGAGGAAATGCTCCAGGCTCCGGGGGGAGCCCAGCAGGGTGTCCGCCCCGGCGGCCTCCTCCCAGGCGGCGGGGAGGATGTACTCCCGGGCCCCCGGCCCGGTTCCGATTATCGAAAAGATCGCCACGCGTCCTCTCCTTTCAAGGTTTCCGGGTGGGCCCCCAGAAGGCGTCCCGTCAGGGACAGGACGGCGCAGCCCGTTTCCGGGACGGCGTCCCTCCCCGGGGCGCCGGCGGCCTCCTGCATCCTGGCCGCCGCCCGGGCGGCGAGAAAATCGTAGGTCTCCCCCAGCCCTTCCCCCAGAATGATCTCCTCCGCCGCCTCGGCGGTGGACAGGTCCAGGATCCGGCGCACCGTCTCCCGACGGGCTCCGCAGGCGGCGGCGCAGGCGGCGAGGGTTTCCAGCCGGGCGTCGCCGGATTTCCAGTGGGTGTCGAAGATCCCCGCCGCCACCTTGGCGAGCTTTCCCACATGCCCCGCCAGGATGATTCGGGAAAAGCCGGCGGAGGCGCATCTTTCCAGAGCGAAGCCCAGGTGGTCCCCCGTCACGACCCGGGCTTCCGGGTTGACGCCCAGGGAGTCGAGAAAGCCCTCTCCCACATGCCCCAGAGTCAGAATGAGAGAGGTTCTTCCCACCGCGGCGGCCTGCCGGAGGCAGAGGGCGATGGAGGCCTTGAAGGCGGCGGCGGACTTGGGCTCCACCACGCCGCTGGTGCCGATGAGGGAGACGCCCCCCCGGATGCCCAGCCGGGGGTTCCAGGTTTCCCGGGCCAGCAGGACCCCCTGGGGCGCCGAGATTTGGAGGAGGAGGCTGCGGCCCGGCCTTGTCCAGGGGGCGGCGGCGGCCAGAATCATCCGGCGGGGGACGGGGTTTATCGCCGGCTCTCCCGGCCCCACCGGAAGCCCGGGGCGGGTGACGACGCCGATCCCCTCGCCCGCCTGGATGCTCACCTCTCCGTCCCCCCCGTCGTCCCGATAGGAGGCCCGGCAGAGGATCAGGAGCCCGTGGGTGGCGTCGTCGTCGTCCCCCGCGTCCTTCCGGACCCCGGCGGTCCAGCCCTCCCCCTCCCTCCGGGCGGTTTCCACGGGGATGAGGATCCTCCGTCCCCCGAAGGGGCCCTTCCCCGGAAGCTCCACCTCCACCGCGTCCAGGGGAAGGGCCCCTTCGGGGGACGGAGGATCCTCATCCCCGTGGAAAC